>NZ_JBEXWP010000013.1:0-231738 GCF_040629895.1 Streptomyces sp. NPDC005866 | reverse complement strand
CAAGAGGGTGTTCAGGTCTTGCGTCACAACATGATCTTGAACACCCTCTGTTCATGCCTGATCGTCAGCCCAGGACATAGGACTTACTCGTCTAGGGGGTGTCGTCTGGATCAGGCCGGCGTCGCGGGCGCTGGCACGCACTCGCCCGGAGGGGGTGCCCAGCGGCGTTGTCGTCAGTCCCCGACGTTCCCCAGCCTTCGGCCGGGGGTGCCCCCACCGCGTAGCCCGCCGCGGCAGCGGCTGATCGTCTACGCCTCCTCCGCCTTGCAGCTGAACGCACCAGACCCCGCCCGGCTCGGTCAAGAGGCACTGTTCCTCACTGCCGGCCTGATCCAGACGACACCCCCTAGCCCTGTGGGCCGAAATGCCAACCAGCTTCGGTGGCAAGGAAGTTGGCGGACCCACGGCGGACCGGCGGCGGGCGGTGGCCGGGCCGCGGATGCCGGCTCGGCATGTCCATTCCTTGACCCTGCCATGGGTTGTTCCTGGTTCACGGAGGGCGGGCGGGAGACAAGCATCTACGCGGGTAGCCCGCCGCCCCCCCCCGCACGTCACCCGTCCCTCACCGCCCTTCCAGGAGACCTGAATGCCCGTCAATCCCATGAACCGCCGTGAGTTCGTGCAGAAGTCGGCCGTCACCGGAGCGGCCGTGGCCGTAGCGGGAACCGTCGGCGCCGGCAGCGCCCAGGCCGCCGAGCAGGGCCACGGCCACGGCAAGCCGCCCAAGGCGCCCAAGACCTGGAGCTTCTCCATCCTTGGCACCACCGACCTGCACAGCCACGTCTTCAACTGGGACTACTACACCAACGCGGCGCCCGTGGACTCCAAGCGCAACACGTACGGCATCGCTCGCATCGCCACCCTGGTGAAGAACCTGCGCAAGGAGAAGGGCGAGGACCGGGTACTGCTGGTCGACGCCGGCGACATCATCCAGGGCACCTCCCTCGCCTCCTACTACGCGAGCGTCGACCCCATCACCGGCAAAGACGGCAAGCGCGGCCCCAAGCACCCCATGGCGATCGCCATGAACGAGATGCGCTACGACGCGGCCGCCCTCGGCAACCACGAGTTCAACTACGGCATCGAGGTCATCCGCACCTTCGAGAAGCAGTGCCACTTCCCGCTGCTCGGCGCCAACGCCCTGGACGCCAAGACGCTGCGGCCCGCCTTCCGGCCCTACACCGTCAAGCACATCAAGGTCCCCCACGGCCCGGACATCAAGGTCGGCATCCTCGGCCTCACCAACCCGGGCATCGCCCTGTGGGACAAGGACAACGTCGCCGGGAAGATGACCTTCACGGGCCTGGTCGAGCAGGCGAAGAAGTACGTGCCCCGGCTGCGCGCCCTCGGCTGTGACGTCGTCTTCCTCACCGACCACTCGGGCATGGACGGCTCGTCGTCATGGGGTGACTCGCTCCCGTACGTGGAGAACGCGTCGAACCTGGTCGCCGAGCAGGTCCCCGGCATCGACGCGATCCTCGTCGGCCACACCCACGTCGACGTCCCCACGTACACGGTGAAGAACGCGGAGACCGGCGAGGACGTCCTGCTGTCCGAGCCGTACTGCTACGGCTACCGCCTCTCCGTCTTCGACTTCGAGCTGGAATGGGAGCACGGCTCCTGGAAGATCACCAGCAAGACCGCCACCACCCTGAACAGCAACACGGTCGAGGAGGACCCGCGGATCACCGAACTCCTCACCGCCGACCACGAGTTGGTGGTCAAGTACGTCAACACCGCGATCGGCACCTGCACGGAGGCGATGTCCACGGCTGAGGCCTGCTGGAAGGACGTCCCCGCCATCGACTTCATCCAGCAGGTCCAGATGGACGCGGTGAAGTCGGGCCTGTCGGCGGCGGACGCCGCGCTCCCGCTGATCTCGGTGGCGGCCTGCTTCAGCCGTACGGCCACCATCCCGGCCGGTGACGTGACGATCCGCGACGTCGCTGGCCTGTACGTCTACGAGAACACCCTGTACGGCAAGAAGCTCACCGGTGCCCAGCTCAAGGACTACCTGGAGTACGCGGCGAAGTACTACCACCAGGTGCCGTCCGGCACGGCGGTGGACACCGCCACCCTCACCAACGCCAACAGCTTCTGGGACTACATGTACGACATGGCGGCCGGCGTCGACTACGAGATCGACATCGCGGCGGCCGAGGGCTCGCGCATCAAGAACCTGACCTACAACGGCGCGGCGGTCGCCGACGACCAGGTCTTCGTCGTCGCCGTCAACAACTACCGCGCCAACGGCGGCTCCGGCTACCCGCACATCGCCGCCGCGGAGATCGCCTACAGCTCCACCAACCAGGTCCGCGACCTGATGGTCGCCTACGCCACGGCGAAGGGCACCGTCGACCCGTCGACGTTCGCGGCGGCCAACTGGAAGCTGACGCAGGGCGGGACGCCGGTCTTCTCGTAAGCCTGCCGGGCTTCCTCCGCGTCTCCCGCTCCAGGGCAGAAGGCATCCCTGGAGCGGGAGACGCGGAGGCACGACACCGGCCCAGAAGCGAGTGGTCTTACGGTCACTTCATGGCGTGCTGGAGGAAAGTGGTCCAGGTGGTGGGGGAGACGGTGACCTCCGGGCCGTCGGGCACCTTGGAGTCGCGGATGTGGACGGTGTGGGGGTCGCCGTCCCCGCAGGGGGATATTTCGAGGCAGTTGCCACCGCCGCTGTCGCTGTACGACGACTTGCGCCAGGTGTAGGCGGTCTCGGCATCCAACTCCGCAAGGCTGGCGTCCAGTTCGACGCGGTGCGGGTGGACGACGGGGAGCTGGGACGGGAACTCGCCGATCTGCTCGCGCGGATGACGGGCGGTGACCCAGGGCCGGTCATCGAGGTCGCGAGCAGGCGGCGGTGTGTGTACTTCCTTGCGGCGGCCGGGAGTACGGATCATCACGTCCCCTGGCCGGCCGTGGTCACCAGACTCACCGCCGGGCCGGACCGGGTGTCGTACATTCCAATTCCCACGCTGGGCGGTATGACCTGGCCGTTGTTCTGGCGCTACCCGCCGACCGTTCCTGACCGCTTCGTTCACGCGCGGTTGCTGCGTACCGTGCTTCACTCCAGGGAGTGAAATGTGTGAACTTAAAGCCCAGGAAAAGGGCGTTCCGGCTTGCGTTCGCCGCTTTGTGTGGCCCTAGAGTCACGATCAACAAGATTGCCCCCGCGGTGCGCCAACACCCGGGGGCTCGACACCCAGGAGCGAGACCTCCGGATGCGCGTTCATCGTACGGCGCCTGTGCGCGCCTTCGCAGCTTTCGCCAACGCCCGTTTCGGGGACCGTCGTCTGTCCTGGGCGGCGGTGGGCGTACTGGCGTACCTCTTGAGCCTTCCGAGCGGCTCGTGGATCACGGAACGCATTCTCGCGGCGCAGCGCGGGGAAGGGTGCATGACGGTCGTCGCCTCACTGCGTGAGCTGGAGGAACGGCGTTATCTGCGGAGGGTGGTGCGACGGGACCCGGTGACATGGCAGTACTCGACGACCTGCGAGGTGTTCGAGAGGCCGTACGAATCCGAGTCACCAATGGGTGAACTGCTAAAAGTTCACCCCGTGGCCGCGTAGGAACGTAGGAACCAAGAAAAGGAACGTCGATGACCGTGTTGCTCGATAGGCCCGAGACGGTATACCGGAGGTATACTTGCATCATGGCTGACACCACCGTAAAGGTCGACCCCGCTGTCCGTGACCGCCTCATGGTGCTCGCCCGAGAGCGTGGGATGACCATGCGTGACCTGATCGCCGAGCTCGCGGGGGCCACGCCCACGCAGGAGGAGCTGCGTAAGCGGTACGAGGAGACGAGGGCGTACTGCGAGACGCACTTCGGGGTGACGTTCACCGATGAGGAGCACGACCGGGTGGAGAAGGTCTGGCAGGACCTTGAGGCCGGTCGGCCCGTGGACAGCCTGTGAGCGGCATGAGGGCCGGGTCCACTGGTGTCGTCTTCGACGAATCCGCCCTGCTGGCGCTCGGCTCGGGAAACTCGTTGGCCTCCCACTTCGTGGCGAACACAGAGCATGGGCCCACCCGGCACGTCTATGTCCCTGCACTCTGCCTGGCCGCAGCCGACGGCATGCGCAAGGGCGTCGCGGAGCACATCGGCGCGCTTCCGGCCGTCGAGATCGTGGAATTGGACTTCGCTGGTGCCTCCACGGTCGGCGCGCTGCTGCGTGACGGCGTGGAGTGGCGGCTGGGGCACGCGGTCCATCTGTCGCGGCCGACGGTCGACTGGCCCGACGGGCGTCACGTGGTGACCGTCGACCCCGACCTCTACGCCGACATGCCCCTCGTCCGCACGATCAGGCTGCCGCACCAGCGGTAACCGCACCCGGGCCGGGGCGCCTCTCCACCAGGCGCCCCGCCCGTCAGCTGAACACGATCATCGACCCCTGTGCCAGACTCCGCGTCGCCGCCGCGTGCAGGCCGAGCCACACGTGCCGTTCCCGGGCGAAGGGGCTCGGGTCGTACGGCGCTGGGACCGCCGGTTCCTCCAGGTCGGTGGGGGCGGCGGGCGGCTGCGGGGTCGCCGGAGGGTTCGCCGGGTCGATGCCGATCGACGGGGCGACGTACTCCAGCTCGCGCAGCAGGGCGTGGGACGAGCCCAGGGGGCCGCCGCTCGCGAGGAGTTCGTCGCTGGAGAGCGGGTTCGGGAAGTCGACGGGGACGTAGGCGCCCGCGTGGTCGTAGTGCCAGACGAGGTGCGACTGCTGGGCCGTCGACTCGAACATCTCCAGGAGTTGCTCGTAGTCGCCGCCCAGGTCGTCCACCGGGGACACCGGGAGGCCGCAGACCTGGAGGAGATAGACGCGGCGGAGGAAGTGCAGCGCGTCGTAGTCGAAGCCGGCCACCGGGGCGACCTCGCCGGACAGGCCGGGCATGTACTGGTACACCGGCACCGGCGGCAGCCCGGCCTCGGCGAGCACCTTGTTGTATTGCGCGAGTTCCTCGGCGAACGGGTTGTCGGGCGTGTGGCACAACACGTCGACGAGCGGTACCAGCCAGAGGTCACAGGCCAAAGAGGGCTCCTCGTATCAGCGCGTTCACAGCAAGTGTTCGGCTAGGTGGTCAGGGAAGAATAATCCGTGGGGCGCCCGGTCAGCTCCCCTCGTGCAGGTCCCATACCCAGACCCCACCGGTCCACTTACCGGATTTTCCGGTCAGTGCCTCGACCGCCTGCCGCAGCTTGTCGTCGTTGGGCTGTGGGGCGACCACCAGGACGCCCGCCTTCCAGTACGCGAAGTCCCGCTCCGCCTGCGCCCGCCAGTTCTTGCCGATCACCGGCACCTTCCCGCTGTAGCGGACGTCCCGCAGCATGTTGGAGGTGTAGCGCGGGACGGCACCGTAGATACCGATCCGGTCCTCGCCGTAGGGGCCGTTGAAGTATCCGCCGGGGAGCTTGAAGCCGAGGTCCGCCGCTGTCTGCCAGTGCAGCGCCTCGGCGTACCCGGGGTCGGGGAGCGGTATCGGGACGACGGACTCGCCCTGTCCGACGTACGGCTTCCACATCCCGCTCGTGACGAACTCCGGCACCGCCGTCCGCTGCGCGGACTTGAGCGGGGCCGGGACGATCGGGAGCAGGGCGAGCACGATGGCGAGCAGGCCGAAGTACTGGGCGCCTATACGAGGGGTGGCCAGCACCTTTTGGAGCGCGAGCGCGAGGAGTACGCCCAGCGCCGGGGCGCAGATCATCGCCGTCCGGCCCTCGATCACCGACTCGAAGAGGGGGAGATGACGGACCACGGCCCAGGGGCCGGGATACACCGTGTCCGTCAGCGGGATGCGGATCTTCGGGCCCATCGACAGCACCGCCGCGGCCACCGAGGTGAACGCCAGCGCCTTGACCAGCGGCCGCTCCCACAGCCGTACGAGGATCCCGAAGGCGAGCAGGACCAGCGGCCAGCCGTAGAACGCGTTCTGCTCGGTGGGGTTGAGGGAGAGTTCGTTGGCGCGGGCCGCGTTCCCGAAGAGCAGCGAGCGTTCGGCGAAGGCGAGGAGCGAGAGCGGGCTGTTTCCGGCGTTGTCGCCGTGCAGGACACTGTGGTAGCTCTGCGGGCCCGTGAACTGCCAGTAGAGAGGGAAGGCGACCAGAGGGAGACAGACCGTCCCGGCGATCAGCAGGCCCTTGCCCAGCGGGCGCCAGGACTCCTTCGCCACCTGCGGTCGTACGGCCGCGTAGGCGATGGCGAACAGGGCCATGCCCATCGCCGCGAGCAGGAACGGCTCCTCGCCCAGGAAGACCTGGTACGCCGCCATCAGGCCGAGCACGATCCCGTCCCGCCGGACCCGGGCGCCCGCGGCAAGGCGCAGGGCGCGGTCGATGATCAGCGGGATCATGAACAGGATCATGAAGTTGGGGTGCGCGTTGGCATGGCTGACCATCGGCGGCGCGAAGGCCGCGAGGGCCGCGCCGAGGAAGGCGGCACCCCGGTGCCGTACCACCCGCTTCACGATCAGCCAGTACCAGGCGACGGCGGTCGCGGTCAGGCCGAGGGCCATGCAGACGGAGAGCGAGACGGCCGGTCCGGCAAGGAGCGTGAGCGGGGCGAAGGGGACGGAGACGCCGAGCATGACCGTGTTGGCCATCAGGTTGACGCCGTCGGGGAAGCCCTGGACGTCGGAGAAGAGCGGGTTGCGGAAGTGAGCGAGGTTGTCCGCGGTCACCGCGAAGAACCACTCCCACTGGTTCTGGTCCTGGAGGGAGTCGGTGAGATAGCGGTGGTCCGGGTCGAAGAAGCGGCCCGAGTAGAGGGCGATCGACAGGGCCAGGAAGAGAACCGGGACCAGGAGGTCGGCCGGGCGGAGCCGGCGCAGCCGGAGGCGGGCCAGGTCCGCGAGGACCCTCGGGTAGGCCAGCGGGCCGACCTTGGAGCCGGGCTGGTGGCTCCAGCGGACCGGGACCTCGGCGATGGACCCGCCGCCCCGGTGCAGATGCTGGAGGACCTCGACGTCGATGCCCCAGCCGTCGAGGCGGGAGCCGGCGAAGGCCTCGCGGGCCTGGTCGCCGTCGAACAGTTTGAAACCGCACTGGGTGTCCTTGATGCCGGGCACCGCGGTGGCCCGTATCAGGAGGTTCCCGGCGCGGCCGAGCAGCTCGCGCAGCCGGTGCTGGTGGTCGGCTATCTCCGCACCCGGCACCGCCCGCGAGCCTATCGCCGCCGCGTTGCCCTCACTGAGCGCCTTGTCGAGCCGCTCCAGCTCCTCGATCGGGGCAGCGAGGTCGGCGTCGGTGACCAGCACCCGGCGGCCGCTGCTGGCGGCGACGCCCAGGCGCAGGGCGTTGCCCTTGCCCCGGTTGCGGTCACTGGTGACGAGGCGGACGTACGGGTGCTCCAAGGCGACCTCCCGCGTCCCGTCGGTCGAGCCGTCGTCGGCGACGATCACTTCCCAGGAGCCGAAGCGGCTCTCGTTGTCGGCGAGGTAGCGGGTGACGGCGTCGAGCGTCGGGCCGAGCCGTTCCTCCTCGTTGTACGCGGGGACGACCACGGACAGGTCGGGGGCGCTCATCCGTTCTCCGACAGTCGCTCGATGAGGGCGAGGGAGTGTGTGTTGTACGCGGCGACGATCCCCCGGGCGGCCTCGGTGTCCCGCCGGGACAGGGCGTCGACCAACTCCGTGTGCCGGCACCACAGATACCCGCGTAGATCGGGCAGTCGGCGCAGATGCCGGACCGCGCACACCCAGGACTGGACGCGCAGCCGGTGCAGGAAGTCGCCGAGGTAGGGGTTGCCGAACAGCGTGGACAGCTCCCGCCAGAAGCGCAGGTCGTAGCCGATCAGCACGGTGAGGTCACCGGCGGTCGCGGCGCGCTGCGCCTCCTCGCCGCGCCGGCGGACCGTGCCCAGGGCGGCCGCGACCCGGGGCTCCCGGGGGTCCTTGAAGGCGCGGTGGTGGCCGTCGGCGAGGGCCTGGAACATACCGTCGATCACCAGGCTGCGGGCCTCGATCATGCCCTGGTAGTCGGTGAGCGAGTACTCCGGGACCCGGAAGCCGCGGTGCTGGTCGGCGTCGAGGACGCCCTGCGCGGACAGGTCGACCAGGGCCTCGCGGACCGGCGTGGCGGAGACTCCGTACTGTTCGGCGATCTCCTTGACCGTGAACTCCTGGCCCGGCTGGAGCCGCCCGGCGAGCACCTCGTCACGGAGGGCGTCCGCGATCTGCTGGCGCAGGGTACTGCGGGTCACAGCGCCGTTGCCGGGCATCGTCGGGTGCCTCTCCTCACGCGTTCGGGTGACGTGCTCGCTTACATGTACATCTACGAGCACGCCACCTTACGCGTTCGGGTTGCGCGTGTACGCCTCCTCCACCGGTCTCCGCCGGTCTCCACGGGTCTCCACGTCACGGGCTGAAGCCGCCCGTGAGCCTTCCGTACGGTCTCGGTGAGCCGTCTGTCCTACACCGTGTACTCGTCGGCCACGCTCAGCGCGGCGTCGAGCGCGGCGAAGCCCTCCTTCAGCTCGGCCTCGGTGACGTTGCACGGCGGGACGACATGCGTCCGGTTCATGTTCACGAACGGCCACAGGCCCTGCTGCTTGGCGGCGGAGCCGAACGCGGCCATCGGCGCGTTGGCCTCCCCGGCCGCGTTGTAAGGCACCAGCGGCTCCCGGGTCTCCCGGTTCTTCACGAGCTCCAGCGCCCAGAACATGCCGGTACCGCGGACCTCGCCCACGCTCGGGTGCCGCTCGGCGAGCGAGGCGAGGGCGGGCCCGACGACCTCGGCGCCGAGCCGCTTGGCGTTCTCGACGACGCCCTCCTCCTCCATCACGTCGATGGTGGCGACGGCGGCGGCACAGGCCAGCGGATGCCCGGAGTACGTCAGCCCGCCCGGGTAGGGCCGCCTGGCGAAGGTCTCGGCGATCCGCTCGCTGATGGCGACACCGCCCAGCGGCACATACCCGCTGTTCACGCCCTTGGCGAAGGTCATCAGGTCGGGTACGACCCCGAAGAGGTCGGCGGCGAACCACTCACCGGTGCGCCCGAACCCGGCCATGACCTCGTCCAGGACGAAGACGATCCCGTACTTGTCGCAGATCTCCCGGACGCCCGCCAGGTATCCGGCCGGCGGAACCATGATCCCGGCGGTCCCCGGCACGGTCTCCAGAACGATCGCCGCGACCGTGCCCGGCCCCTCGAACGCGATCGTGGTCTCCAGGTGCTCCAGCGCCCGCGCGGCCTCCTGCTCCTCCGTCTCCGCGTAGAAACGGGAGCGGTAGAGGAAGGGCGCCCAGAAGTGCACGACCCCGGCGGCGGCGCCGTCCGAGGCCCAGCGTCGCGGGTCGCCGGTGACGTTGATCGCCTGCTGGGTGCCGCCGTGGTACGAGCGGTAGGCGGACAGCACCTTCGGGCGGCCCGTGTGCAGCCGGGCCATGCGCACGGCATGCTCGACCGCGTCCGCGCCCCCGTTGGTGAAGAAGATCTTGTCCAGATCACCGGGCGTCCGCTCGGCGATCAGCCGGGCCGCCTCCGACCGGGCCTCGATGGCGAAGGCGGGCGCGAAGGTCGTCATCCTGGCGGCCTGCTCCTGGATCGCGGCGACGACCTTCGGATGCTGGTAGCCGATGTTGGTGAAGACGAGCCCGCTGGTGAAGTCCAGGTACCGCCTGCCGTCGTAGTCCCAGAAGTACGACCCTTCGGCGCCGGCCACGGCCGGCGGGTCGATGAGGTCCTGCGCGGACCAGGAGTGGAAGACGTGCGCGCGGTCGGCCGCCTTGACGGCGGCTCCGGCCTGGGGATTGGGCTGAGGGGTCATGGCGCCGAGCCTAGGAGTGCCCGGCGCGTACGCGATATCGGCGACATGTTCCATGGCCACGGCGATTACGCGACAGATTGTCCACAACACGTGGACACACCCACGGATACAGCGGAGCAGCCGGTACCTGTTACGGAACCGTAGACAACGCGGGCCCCGGCCGCCGGAGCGGCCGGAATATTCTCGGCTCGATCAAGAGTGTGGAGAAGGGTCGGATCTGCCATGGAGAAGCTGAGGCCCGGGGATCCGCAGCACATCGGGAGGTACCGGCTCCTCGCGCGGCTGGGCGCGGGCGGCATGGGGCAGGTGTATCTCGCCCGGTCCGAGCGCGGCCGTACCGTCGCGGTGAAGCTGGTACGGGCGGAACTCGCCGAGCATGAGGACTTCCGGGCCCGCTTCCGGCAGGAGGTGCGCAACGCCCAGCGGGTCGGCGGGTTCTGGACCGCACCCGTCCTCGACGCGGACACCGAGGCCGCCGTGCCCTGGGTGGCCACCGGCTATGTCGCCGGGCCGAGCCTCCAGCGGGTCGTCGAGCACGACCACGGGCCACTGCCCGAGCGGTCGGTGCGCATCCTCGCCGCCGGGCTGGCGCACGCGCTCACCAACATCCACGCGGCCGGGATCGTGCACCGCGACCTCAAGCCGTCCAATGTGATGCTCACCATAGAGGGGCCCCGGGTCATCGACTTCGGCATCGCGCGTGCCCTGGAGACCCTCCCCGGCGAGAGCGCCACCCGGACCGGCTCGCTCGTCGGCTCGCCGGGCTTCATGGCCCCCGAGCAGGTGCGCGGCGACCGGATCACACCGGCCTGCGACATCTTCTCCCTCGGCTCCGTGCTTGCCTACGCGGCCACCGGCCGGCTCCCCTTCGGCTCCACCGAGGGCGGCGCCCACGCGCTGATGTTCCGCATCGCCCGGGAGGAACCCGACCTGTCCGAGCTCCCCGAGGGCATCGCCGACGTGGTCCGCGACTGCCTGCGCAAGGACCCGGCGACCCGTCCCTCCCTGGACGCGATCCTGGGGAGAACAGGAGCGGTCGACACGGTCGAGGAGGGCCGCTCCAGGGACCCGTGGCTGCCGGGATCGCTGGTGGCCCAACTGGGACGGCATGCGGCGGAGTTGCTGGAGGTGGAGGATCCGACGGTGCACGGGTCCTTGGTGGAAGCGCCAGGAGCGCGGCCGGCGACCGGCCACCCGCAGCCGGCACCCGGCCCTCCCTCCCCCGAACACGCCCCCGCCTCCCACCCGGCCTACGGTTACCCGAACCAACAACCCCACCAGCATCCGCAGCCGTACAACCCGTACACCCAGAACGACCAGAACAATCAGAACAACCACTACAACCCGTACACCACTGTCGCCACCCCGGAGCCCACCGCCCGGCAGCTCTACACGCCCCCGCCACCCTCGCCGTACGAGTTCACCCCCGACGGCGAACCGCGCCGCACCGCCCGTTCCACCGTCCTGCTCGTCACCGTCGCCCTGATCGTGATGCTGGCCGCGGGCGGCTCCGTGTACGCGCTCATGAACACCGGCGGCGGCGACAAGGCAGGCGGCACGGCCACCCCCACCCCCTCGGCCACCGCCCAGGCCTCCTCCGGGGAGCCGACGCCCACACAGTCGCCGTCCTCGTCGGCCACCTCCACCGGTACCGTCCCCACCGCCTTCCTCGGCACCTGGGCCACGGCGGTAGACAACTCCACCGGCCACAACACCCGCGAACTGACCATCCGGCAGGGCGCCGTGGGCGGCACGGTCCTCACCCTCGTCGCCGACGGCCCCGGCTACCACTGCGAGTTCGAGGCGAAACTCGCCGGGAAGCCCGGCTCCGGCGGCCCGCTGGAGATCGGGCCGTCCACGGTCACGGCGGGCAAGCCCCGTTCGTCCTGCACCGCCGGAGAGGCCACCGAGGTGACCCTGCTGCCGGACGGCAGGCTGAAGCGGGAACGGAAGGACGGCGGCGAGAGTCTCACGTACAGCCGAGAGTGAACTCCCGCTACGCCTGGGGTAGTTGAACGTTCGGCGAACACTCGCTCAGGTGACCGAATTATCCCTTCATGGCTCCTGCTCGCCCCTTACGGTGACCGCACAATCCGACTCCGGGGAGTGGCGGGGGCACCCACATGGAGTGGCTGAGCACGGAAAACGTCGTGGCTGTCGGCACCGACCACGACGCCCCGTCCGTGGAGGCGCTCGAGCGCGGTGTCAGCCCGTACCCGTACCGCGAGATCGAGTACGCGTACACCTACGGCCAGCCCGCGGCCGACACCCTGGCGTCGAGCTTCCTGTCGTACGTCGTCAGGGGCAACGGCCAGGACGTCATCCGCACGCACGGCCATGTGCCCTGCTACACCCCGGTGGGGATGAAACTCTGCCGGTGAGCCGTGGCTCAGCCGAGGCTCACCCAGGTCCCCTGCGCGGCCGAGCGGCTCATCGCGTCCAGGGCGGTCGCGCTGTGCACCGCGTCCTGCAGGGTCGGGCCGTACGAGGTGTCCTCGGCGATGGAGCGCAGGAAGTTGCGGGCCTCGATGACCTTGAGGTCGTCGTAGCCCATGGCGTTGGCCGCGCCGGGCTGGAAGGCGCCGTACTCGCCGTGGCCGGGGCCGACATAGACCGTGCTGACGGGCTGGTCCTGGTAGGAGGTGCCGCGGCTGACGCCGAGTTCGCCCATCCGCCGGTAGTCCCAGAAGACGGCGCCCTTGGTGCCGTGCACCTCGAAGCCGTAGTTGTTCTGCTCGCCGACCGAGACCCGGCAGGCCTCAAGGACACCCCGGGCTCCGGAGGCGAAGCGCAGCAGGCAGTTGACGTAGTCCTCGTTCTCGACCGGGCCGAGTTCACCGCCGGTGGCCAGGGTGTGGCCGGCGGTGGCGCCGGTGGGGCGGGCGCGCTCCGGGATGAAGACGGCGGTGTCGGCGGCGAGCGCGGTGATGTCACCGAGCAGGAAGCGGGCCATGTCGACGCCGTGCGAGGCGAGGTCGCCGAGGACCCCTCCGCCGCCGCGTGCGCGCTCGTAGCGCCAGGTCAGGGCACCGTCCGGGTGGGCGGCGTAGTCGCTGAAGAGCCGGATTCGGACGTGGGTGACGGTCCCCAGCTCGCCGGAGGCGATCAGCTCACGGGCGTAGGCGACGGCGGGTGCGTTGCGGTAGTTGAAGCCGACCGTGCCCCGGACGCCCGCCTTCGCGACGGCGTCGGCGACCGCGCCGGCGTCCTCCGCCGTCAGGCCGACCGGCTTCTCGATCCAGATGTGCTTGCCGGCCTCGGCCATGGCGACGCCGATCTCGCGGTGCAGGAAGTTCGGCGCGGTGATGCTGACGGCGTGGACGCGCGGGTCGGCGGCGACCTCACGCCAGTCCCGGGCGGTCGAGGCGAACCCGAACCGGTCGGCGGCCTCCTCGGCCCGGCCCGGCACCTCCTCGGCGACCGTCACCAGCTCGGGGCGTACGGGCAGCTGCGGGAAGTGGTGGGGGACCCGCTGGTAGGCCTGGGTGTGCACCCGCCCCATCCAGCCGAACCCGACGACGGCGACGCCGAGCGTACGCACCATGGGCTGCCCTTCTGCCACTGCGTCTGGACCGTTCCAGAGACTGCCCGATCACGATGCGGGGCCGCTTCCGTGGATGTCAAGACATTAGGGCGTCTTGACAAATCTGCCTCACCGAGGCTCCGGCGGTCGCTGTCGGGGCATGTTCGGACGTGTCCCGTTCGTCCCCGGTGGCAACGGGAACCGTCCGTTGAGATGGCCCGCGTCCGCCCGCGGCCCCGCCGGCACCGTCGCCTGCATACCGAGCGGTGTCGGCCCTGTCCGGAACTCCACCATCCAGTCGGCCGTCTCCGTGCGGACCAGTTCGGTCACGTCCTCCGAGAACCGCCGCAGTACCGCCAGGCACCGCTCGGTCGCCTCGCTCGCCGTGCCCTCCGCAGGTCCGAGCACCTCCCGCACGCTCTCCGACGCCCAGTCGAACTGGAGCACCTGGAGTCGCCGCTGCACGGCCTGCGCGGTCGCCATGTCCCTTATCCAGCCGGAGGTCACCCCGAAGAACCGGTCGATGCCGACGCACGTCACCGCCATCAGCAGCGCGAGATACCCCCAGGGTGCGACCCCGCCGATCAGCCCGGTGAGGTCCAGCAGCGGCAGGGCCGCCCCGAGCACCGCCCCCACGGCCGCCCCGCACCGCAGGGCCCGCGCCCCCCGCCGTTTCCACACCCGGTCCGTCAGGTACCAGGCGGCGGTCTCCAGCGCCCCGCGCTCCACCCACCGGTACAGCTCGTCGAGCCGTTCGGCCGGTTCCCCCCAGTCGCCGAGCGGGAACGGCCGCCCGGTCAGATCACCCGGCCGCAGTCCGGGGGCACCCTCGCCCCGCCCGTCCTGAGGCGGCCCCTCGGGCTGCATCTCCGGCTGGCCCACCCGGCACTCCCTACTGATCACAACCGGTCACGTACCGTGACATCGGACTGTCGTTGCGCATAGCGTCGGCCATGGCACTGGACGTGACAATGGATGCTGACGACGGGCACCCTTCCTACCGCCCAATGGGTGGCGGCGGCCTTGCTTTCGCCTCTTTTCCGCTCGGAAGTGGGGCTTGATCAGGTATAGGGCCGTCGGGATTCTCACTCGAAAGAGTGGCGGGGCGATGGCCGCGTCGACCACGTAGGCTCATGCACAGCAGAGAAGACCCGGACCCGGACCCAGGAGCTGATCGTGATTCCCGGTGGTGGCCAGCCCAATATGCAGCAGCTGCTCCAGCAGGCCCAGAAGATGCAGGAGGACCTGGCACGGGCCCAGGAGGAGCTGGCGAACACGGAGGTCGACGGGCAGGCGGGCGGCGGCCTGGTGAAGGCCACCGTGACCGGTGCCGGCGAGCTGCGCGCGCTGAAGATCGACCCGAAGGCGGTGGACCCGGAGGACACCGACACCCTCGCCGACCTGGTGGTCGCGGCAGTCCAGGCGGCCAACGAGAACGCCCAGGCGCTCCAGCAGCAGAAGCTCGGCCCGCTGGCGCAGGGCCTGGGCGGCGGCAGCGGCATCCCCGGTCTGCCGTTCTGATCGCACCGCTCTGATCTCGCCGTTCTGATGTTCGTTGCCCGCGCGACACCCGCACCGCCTTCCTAGGACAGGCGGCAGCCAACTACGGTACGTACCGAAAGACTCCAGGAAGGGCAGTCCGTTGTACGAAGGCGTGGTCCAGGACCTCATCGACGAGCTGGGGCGGCTGCCCGGCGTCGGTCCGAAGAGTGCGCAGCGGATCGCCTTCCACATCCTGCAGGCGGAGCCGACCGATGTACGGCGGCTCGCCCAGGCTCTCCTGGAGGTGAAGGCGAAGGTCCGCTTCTGCGCGACCTGCGGCAACGTGGCCCAGGAAGAGCTGTGCAACATCTGCCGTGACGCGCGCCGCGACCTGTCGGTGATCTGCGTGGTCGAGGAGCCCAAGGACGTGGTCGCCATCGAGCGCACCCGTGAGTTCCGCGGCCGTTACCACGTACTCGGTGGCGCGATCAGCCCGATCGAGGGCGTCGGCCCCGACGATCTCCGGATCAGGGAGCTGCTCGCCCGTCTGGCCGACGGCGCGGTCACCGAACTCATCCTGGCCACGGACCCGAACCTGGAGGGCGAGGCGACTGCCACCTACCTCGCCCGCATGATCAAACCCATGGGCCTGAAGGTCACCCGCCTGGCCAGCGGCCTCCCGGTGGGTGGCGACCTGGAATACGCGGACGAGGTCACCCTCGGCCGCGCCTTCGAGGGGAGACGACTCCTAGATGTCTGACGCCACACTGCACGCGACCGCCCAGGACCCCGACGACTTCGCGGTCCAGATCGCCGACCAGGTCGAGAGTTTCCTGGTGGCCGTCACGGAGGTGGCGAAGGGCGACGAGCCGGACTCGGCCGTCCCCTTCCTCCTCCTGGAGGTCTCCCAGATCCTGCTGGCCGGCGGCCGTCTCGGCGCGCACGAGGACATCGTCCCCGACGAGCGCTACGAGCCGGACCTGGGCCCCGAGCCCGATGTCGATCAGCTCCGCGAGAACTTCGCGCGCCTCCTGGAGCCCATCGACGTCTACTCCGAGGTCTTCGACCCGTACGAGCCCCGCAAGGCGCCCGTGCCGGCCCGTATCTCGGACGACCTGGCCGACGTCATCGCCGACCTCCGCCATGGCATGGCCCACTACCGGGCGGGCCGCATCTCGGAGGCCCTGTGGTGGTGGCAGTTCTCCTACTTCTCCAACTGGGGCGCCACCGCCTCCGCGGTCCTCCGAGCCCTCCAGTCCGTCCTGATCCACGTCCGCCTCAACCAGCCCCTGGCGGAGCTGGACGGCCTGGACACCGACCAGGACACGATGGGCGACGAAACCCTGGAGTTCGAGGCGGGCCAGGTCATGCAACAGGAGATCGGCGGCCAGCTGGGCCTCAAGTCGAAGTGACCATTCGACACGAGGAAATCTCCCCGAAGCCCCTGCTCTCCTCCCGGCCCGTGTGAGCCAGGGCACTTTCCGCGTGGTGTGCCGTGTGCTGGGCAGGTTCGGTGCCGGAAGCGAGCGGCGGAACAGTCCACCGTGACGTCTCACCATGCGGGAGCGCACTGGTGGAATTCGGGCGCTCGTTAAACTGAGCCGACACAGACAAACCGAGCGAGGAGCGCACGTGGGCCTTGTCGTGCAGAAGTACGGAGGCTCCTCCGTAGCCGATGCCGAGGGCATCAAGCGCGTCGCCAAGCGAATCGTGGAAGCGAAGAAGAACGGCAACCAGGTGGTTGTCGTCGTTTCCGCGATGGGCGACACGACGGACGAGCTGATCGATCTCGCCGAGCAGGTATCCCCGATGCCTGCCGGGCGTGAGTTCGACATGCTGCTGACCGCCGGAGAGCGTATCTCCATGGCACTGCTGGCCATGGCGATCAAAAACCTGGGCCACGAGGCCCAGTCGTTCACCGGCAGCCAGGCAGGCGTCATCACCGACTCGGTCCACAACAAAGCCCGGATCATCGACGTCACGCCGGGGCGGATCAGGACGGCGCTCGACGAGGGCAACATCGCCATCGTGGCCGGGTTCCAGGGCGTCAGCGCCGACAAGAAGGACATCACCACGCTGGGGCGCGGCGGGTCCGACACCACGGCCGTGGCGCTGGCCGCCGCGCTCGACGCCGAAGTCTGTGAGATCTACACCGACGTCGACGGTGTGTTCACCGCCGACCCGCGCGTGGTGAAGAAGGCGCGGAAGATCGACTGGATCTCCTTCGAGGACATGCTGGAGCTCGCCGCCTCCGGTTCCAAGGTGCTGCTCCACCGCTGTGTGGAGTACGCCCGCCGCTACAACATCCCGATCCACGTCCGGTCCAGCTTCAGCGGACTCCAGGGCACGTGGGTCAGCAGCCAGCCGATTGGGGACAAGAAGGTGGAGCAGGCCATCATCTCCGGTGTCGCGCACGACACCTCCGAGGCCAAGGTCACGGTCGTCGGTGTCCCGGACAAGCCGGGTGAGGCCGCCGCGATCTTCCGGACCATCGCCGATGCCCAGGTCAACATCGACATGGTCGTGCAGAACGTGTCCGCCGCCTCCACTGGCCTTACGGACATCTCCTTCACGCTGCCGAAGACCGAGGGCCGCAAGGCCATCGACGCGCTGGAGCGCAACCGGCCGGGCATCGGCTTCGACTCGCTTCGGTACGACGACCAGATCGGGAAGATCTCGCTGGTCGGCGCGGGTATGAAGACCAACCCGGGCGTCACCGCCTCGTTCTTCGAGGCGCTGTCCGACGCCGGTGTGAACATCGAGCTGATCTCGACCTCCGAGATCCGTATCTCGGTCGTCACCCGCGCCGACGACGTGCCGGAGGCCGTGCGCGCCGTGCACACCGCCTTCGGGCTCGACTCCGACAGCGACGAGGCCGTGGTCTACGGAGGCACCGGCCGATGACTGCGAAGCCGGCGCTCGCGGTCGTGGGTGCGACCGGGGCCGTCGGCACGGTCATGCTCCAGATCCTGTCCCAGCGGGCTGACATCTGGGGCGAGATCCGCCTGATCGCCTCCGCGCGCTCGGCCGGTCGCAAGCTGACCGTGCGTGGGGAGGAGGTCGAGGTCGTCGCCCTGTCGGAGGAGGCCTTCGACGGGATCGACGTCGCGATGTTCGACGTACCCGACGAGGTGTCCGCGCGCTGGGCGCCCGTCGCGGCCGCCAGGGGCGTGGTCGTCGTGGACAACTCCGGGGCCTTCCGGATGGACCCGGAGGTGCCCCTGGTGGTGCCCGAGGTCAATCCGCACTGCGCCCGCAACCGGCCGCGCGGGATCATCGCCAACCCCAACTGCACCACCCTGTCGATGATCGTCGCCCTGGGCGCGCTGCACGCCGAGTTCGGGCTGCGCGAGCTGGTGGTGTCGTCGTACCAGGCGGTGAGCGGGGCCGGGCGGGCCGGCGTGGAGACGCTGCGGGCCCAGCTGTCGATGGTCGCCGGTACGGAGCTGGGGACCAAGCCCGGTGATGTGCGGCGGGCCGTCGGGGACAGCACCGGGCCGTTCCCGGAGCCGGTCGCGCTGAACGTCGTACCGTGGGCCGGGTCGCTGCGGGAGGACGGCTGGTCGTCGGAGGAGATTAAGGTGCGGGACGAGTCCCGCAAGATCCTCGGGCTGCCGAAGCTGCCGGTCGCGGTGACCTGTGTCCGGGTCCCGGTGGTCACCACCCACTCCCTGACCGTGCACGCCCGGTTCCAGGGCGAGGTCACGGTCGACGGGGCCTGGGAGATCCTGGACACGGCCCCGGGCGTCGTGCTCTTCGACAATCCGGCCGCCGGGGAGTTCCCGACCCCCGCCGACGTGGTGGGCACGGATCCGACCTGGGTCGGGCGGGTGCGGCGGGCCCTCGACGACCCGACCGCGCTGGAGCTCTTCGTCTGCGGGGACAATCTCCGCAAGGGCGCCGCACTGAACACCGCGCAGATCGCCGAGTTGGTGGCGGCGGAACTGACTGGCCGTTCAGGTATGGCGGAGTTTGCGTGAATAGTCGGTGACCACGGTAAATGCCGCGAGTGGGAGCGTGCCCACAAGTAGGATCTCCATAATAAATGTGGCCCGGAGCATGGTCCGGACCTCTTGAACCCGGACCCCTCGGCGTTCGAAGATTTTCCTCCCCGTCCTCCGCAACCAAGCGGACGGCGGGGAGCGTCTTTGCGGTCGCCCTCTTACTGGGCGCTTACGCGGCCGGCCTTCGGGCCGTGGGGACGCATGATCCTGGCGTGGGGACGCCGTGATCGGGGCGTGGGGACGCCCGTTCATATGGGACATAAGGGAAGAGCGGGACGCATGACGGCATGTGAGACACCGTCGGGTGCACTGCCGGACGCGCGGAGAACGGTGTCGACCGTGCGGGCCGGCCGACCCGGCATGCCCGGCGTGAAACCGCCCGGCGCGCCCGACACGAAACTGATGCCCGGAACGTACAACCCCTACGGGGGTCAACGTGTCCAACTGGCGTGGCAGAGGTACTCGAACTCAGTGCGCCCCGCGGCGCGACGGCTTTGCGGCCGCCCCGCGCGGGCGGGCGCTCCCGCATGCCCGGCGCGGCCGGCGGCATGCCGGTGATCGCGCCCATGCCCGCAGCGCGGCCCACCCGCATACCCAGCCAGCGCGACGGCGCGGACGAGACGGCGGCGGCCGGTACCACCGTCGACCACCTCACCGAGACCTACCGGGCGCACTACCGTTCGCTCCTCGGCCTCGCCGCGCTCCTTCTCGACGACACCGCCTCCTGCGAGGACGTCGTCCAGGAGGCGTTCATCCGCGTCCACTCGGCCCGCAAACGCGTCCGCGACCCGGAGAAGACCCTGGCCTATCTCCGCCAGACGGTCGTCAACCTCTCCCGTTCCGCGCTGCGCCGCCGCATCCTGGGCCTCAAGCTCCTCTCCAAGCCCATGCCCGACATGGCGAGCGCCGAGGAGGGCGCCTACGACCTGCTGGAGCGGCGTGACCTGATCAAGGCGATGAAGGGCCTGCAGCGCCGCCAGCGCGAGGTCCTGGTGCTGCGCTACTTCGCCGACATGACCGAGGCCCAGGTCGCCGAGACGCTCGGCATATCGCTGGGCTCGGTGAAGGCGTACGGCTCGCGCGGCATCGCGGCGCTACGGGTGGCGATGGAGTCGGCGGCATGACGGACAGCCCCGAGGGAGGCGACTCACATGATCGCCACGAGCCCTACGCTTGGCACGAGCCGACACAGGACGGTGCGCCGCGCGACGGACGCGAGTCGCACGGTTCGGGTGAGCCTCACGGTTCTCCCGGCTTGGGGGAGCCGGCGCGGGATCAAGGGCCTGCCGGCCGGCGAGAGCCGCCGCGAGACCACGAGCAAGAGCACACGCAATCGCACGCTGGGAACGGAACTGTGAACCACGGCCCCGACGAAAAGGGCCCCGAGGAGCCCGGACAGGGCTTTGAGGGGCTCGGCCCCGGCACCGACGGGCTCGGTGCCGACGAGCTGGCCCTGCGCCGCATGCTGCACTCCGCGGTCGACGATCTCGCACCGCGCGACGGCGCCCTGGACCATCTGCGACGTGCGGTGCCCGCCCGCCGGGCCCGCAAGCGCCAGGCCGTCGTCGGCATGGCGGCCGCCGCCCTGTTCATCGGCACCGCGATCCCCGCCCTCGTGCATGTCTCCAACTCCGGCGGCACCGACCCCAACACCTCCATGGCCGGCCAGGCCTCGCAGGCCCAGGGCGGCTCCGCCGGCGGCAAGAACCCCGACGGCGGCGCCAGCACCGCGGGCGGCTCCAGCGGCCAGGCCACCGGCCACCACCCGGGCGGCACCAAGGCCCCCGGCAAGGGCGAGAGCACCGGCCCCGTCACCGGCACCAAGGTCGTCCCCACGGCGAGCGCCGACACCATGGCCCCGGTCTGCGCCTCGGCCCAGCTCTCCACCCCGACCTCCACCGTCGAAGCCGCCGACTCGACGGGCGTTGTCTACGGCACCTTCCGCGTCGTGAACGTCTCCACCACCAGCTGCACGGTCGGCGGCCCCGGCAGCGTCGGCGTCCTCGCACAGGGCGCGGCCGACCCCACCAAGATCAGCGCGGTCCGGCATGTCTCGGGCGACGCGGCGGCCGGGCTCCCCGACCCGTCCACCGAGCTCACCGGCCTGGTCCTGGCACCGGGCGCGGCCTACGAGGAGAAGTTCGGCTTCGTCCCCCTGGAGACCTGCCCGACCAGTGGCTCCAGCACCGGTTCCACCGACACCGGCGGCACCACGGCCTCCCCGAGCCCCTCCGTGGACCCCGGCAGCAGCACCGGTACGACCACGGGGCCGGCCGGCGCCACTCCCCAACTGCTCACCGCGGACGGCACGGCCGACGGGAGCATCGCGGTCTCGTACACCCCGGAGGCCGGGTCCCCGACCGGCTCCGCGACGGTGCCGAACGCGTGCGCCGGGACGGTCTACTGGAGCGGGGTCCTGCCGGCGGTGTGACGCCGTCACCGGCCGCGGTCGGGCTTGCCGACTGTCAGACTGTCGCGGTCGGGCTGTCAGCCCGTTGCGGTCGGCTCTCAGAGCGTCGCGGACGGGCTCTCACACCGTCGCGGTCGGCTGTCAGACCGTCGCGGACGGCTGCCGGGCTTCCTCGTCCGGAACCAGCCCGAGCGCCGCGTCCCGCGCGAACTCCACCTCGCGGCGCAGCAGTCGGAACCACATGAACACCACGAACCCCGCGAACACGAACCACTCGCCGGTGTAGCCGAGGTTCTGGAACGCCTTCAGATCGAGCCCCGAGTTGTCCGGCGCGGCCGCCGGAACGGCCGTCATCCCCGAGTCGGCCTTGTCCAGCGTGATCCACGCGTCGTACACCCGGTACGGCACCAGGTTCACCAGCGAGGCCGCGCTGATCGCCGCCGTCTGCCCCGTCGGCAGCCCGCCTAGGGCGCTGACGCCGTTGTCCCCAGGCGTCTCGGAGGCCTGCAGCGCGCCGGTGACGGTGACCTCGCCGGCGGGCGGCGCGGGCGCCTTGGCCGCGTCGGCCCTGCCCGGCAGCCAGCCGCGCACGACGGGCAGGGCCTGTCCGGAGTCGGTGCGCAGCAGGGTCAGGACATAGAAGCCGTCCTTGCCGTCGAGTTGCCGGCCGGGCACCAGCAACTGCTTGGCATACCGGCCGGTGACGGTGGCCCGCTTGCCGGAGGTCGACTGGTCGACGGGGAGCAGGTCGGCCAGTGGCCGGGCCGCTTCCGTCCTGGCGGCCTCGACCTGCTTGTCGGCGCTGCGGTGCGCCTCGACCCGCGACTCGAAGCGGCTCAGCTGCCAGGACCCCATGAAGACGCAGAACGGGATGGCGAGCAGCACGAAGACGTTGATGCCCCACCAGCGGGGTGTCAGCAGGAAGCGGTACACGCCTTCCACGGTACGGGGAGCTTCGCCGTGGACTGGGAGTGGGGTGGCCGACTCGCAAAGTTATCCACAGGCTGAGGACGGCCGCAGCGCGTTGTGGGCGGGGGCGGGCACTATGGGGCCATGACTGCGGCCATGAGTGAGAGCGAAATGCCGGACTGGGAGAAGCGCTTCCGCGCCCCTCGGGTCTCCCTGCCGGACTGGGCGGAGGACGCCCCCGACCGTTCCCTGTTCGTGTCGAACGCGACGGGGACGTATGAGCTGTACGCCTGGGACCGCGCGAGCGGGGAGCAGCGCCAGGCGACGAACCGGCCGAACGGCACGACGGACGGGCTGCTCTCCCCGGACGGCGCGTGGATCTGGTGGTTCGACGACAAGGACGGCGACGAGTTCGGTGTCTGGCGCCGCCAGCCCTTCGGGGGCGGCGCGGACGAGGAGGCGACGCCGGGCCTGGAGCCGTCGTACCCCTCGGGCCTGGCGCTGGGCCGGGACGGCCGTACGGCGGTCGTGGGCCGCTCCACCGACGACGAGGGTACGACGATCTACCTGGTCAGAGCGGGGGAGGAGCCGCGGGAGATCTACCGCCACCACGAGTCGGCGGGCGTCGGCGACCTCTCCCAAGACGGCTCGCTGATCGCCATCGAACACACCGAGCACGGCGACGCGATGCACTCGGCGCTCCGCGTGGTCCGCCCGGACGGCATGCGGGTGGCCGAGCTGGACGACACCAGGGGCGGCGCGGAGGAACTGGGCCTTGAGGTATTGGGCTTCGCCCCGGTCGACGGCGACCCGCGGCTGCTGATCGGCCACCAGCGGCGCGGTCGCTGGGAACCACTGGTCTGGGACGTCGTGACCGGCGAGCAGACGGACCTGACCCTCGACCTGCCGGGCGACGTGAGCGCGGAGTGGTACCCGGACGGCAGCGCGCTGCTGATCGTCCACAGCCACAAGGCCCGCAGTGAGCTGTTCCGTTACGACCTGGCGACGCGTGAGCTGACCCCGATCCCGACCCCGGCGGGCTCGGTCTCCGGGGCCACGGCCCGCCCTGACGGAACCGTCGAGTACCTCTGGTCCTCCGCCGCCGAGCCGCCGGTGGTCCGCTCGACGACGGGCGAGGTGGTCCTGGACCCGCCGGGCATGAAGTGCCCCGCGTCGGTGCCGGTCTCGGACGCGTGGGTGGAGGGCCCGGCCGGCCCCATCCACGCCCTGATCCAGAAGCCGGCGGGGGCGGAGGGTCCGTTGCCGACCGTCTTCGACCTGCACGGTGGCCCGACCTGGCACGATAGCGACAGCTTCGCGGCGGGCCCGGCGGCCTGGGTGGACCACGGCTACGCGGTGGTCCGCATCAACTACCGGGGCTCCACGGGCTACGGCCGCGCCTGGACGGACGCGCTGAAGCACCGGGTGGGCCTGATCGAGCTGGAGGACGTTGCGGCGGTACGGGACTGGGCGACCGAGTCCGGCCTGGCCGACCCCGACCGCCTGATCCTGACCGGCGGCTCCTGGGGCGGCTACCTCACCCTCCTGGGCCTGGGCACCCAGCCCGAGTCCTGGTCGGTGGGCATCGCGGTCGTGCCGGTCGCCGACTACGTCACGGCGTACCACGACGAGATGGAGTCCCTCAAGGCGATGGACCGCACGCTGCTGGGCGGTACGCCGGAGGAGGTGCCCGAGCGGTTCGCCGCGTCCTCGCCGCTGACCTACGTCGACGACGTGAAGGCCCCGGTGTACATCTCGGCCGGCGTCAACGACCCCCGCTGCCCCATCCGCCAGATCGACAACTACGTCACCCGCCTGGCAGCCCGCTCGGCCCCGCACGAGGTCTACCGCTACGACGCGGGCCACGGCTCCCTGGTGGTGGACGAACGGATCAAGCAACTGAGACTGGAGATGGAGTTCGCGGAGAGGCACCTCATGCCTGCGGCGACAGCGCCGACGGACTGAGGCGGACTTCTCAGGGCCGGCGCGGCAGAGCGTCCGCGACGCCAAGCGCCCCGGCAGGGCGGGCGGGGCTGTATCAATGTGCGGCTACCGCCGCGTGGGCGCGCTGAGCCCCCAGCCATCTGCGCCGAACCCACCACCGCAACCCACCCACCCCCCTCTCAACCAAGCGAGTCGGGTGGGTGGGCCGGCGGCACCCGACGTCCGGACAACTCCGCCAGCCCCCTGCGAGTCGCGGCAACCACCACCCGGTCCCCGTCCCGCAGCAGATAGTCCCCGGCAAGGCCCTGCCGCCCCTCAAGCGCCAGCACCCGCCACGCCCCCGCCCGAAACGCCCCCTCCACGGTCCGCCCCTCCAACTGCGGATGCCCACCCACATCCACCACCGCCACCAGCAACACCTTCCGCTCCACCGGAATCGCCCCGAGAATCTGCCGCCCCACCATCGCCCCCGCGAAGGACGGCGCCGCCAGATAGGACACACTCCGGCTCCGGGTGACCGCATGCGGATGCGCGGCCCGCAGCGTCCGGTACACGGCCGTCGCGAAGTCGTCGTCGTACAGGCGCAGTACGGCCTTCAGGTCCGGCCGTACGGCCCGCGCGTACAGCACGGCCTCCAGATTCGTCGTGTCCGCGCTGGTCACCGCGAGCAGCGTCTGCGCCCGACGGATCTTGGCGGCCTCCAGGACCCCCTCCTGGGTGACATCCCCGAGCACCACCGGCACCCGCAGCCGCCGAGCCACCGCCAGCCCGCGGGCGTCGGGATCGGACTCGACGCAGACCACGGGAACATGCAGTTCGCACAGCCGCGTCAGCACCCGCGTCCCGATCTTGCCCAGGCCGAGCAGCACGACATGCCCGCTCAGCCCCCGAGGCGGCTTCCGCAGAGCGGAAGCGGTCCGAAAGGTACCGAGTGCCTCAAGCACCGCCGCCAGCAACACCGGCAGCAACAGCAACCCCATCAACCCGGACAGCAGCTGAAGGATCTGCCGCCCGAGCGACTGCCCGATCGCGGGATCGTCGATGGCGAACAGATCGAGGAGCGTGTAGTAGAAGGCCCGAACCGGATGAATGCCCGTCACCACCGACAGCGCGACCGCGAGCGCGACCACACAACCCACGAGCCCGGCCAGCGACCAACGCAGCCGCCGCGAGAACAGCGAGGCGAGCGGCGGCACGATCCCGATTCCGATCCCGATCCCGCCCCCGACCCGGCGCCCGGTCTGTGCCGCCGCCGCGGACGACGACACCTGCTCCAGCACCATCACGCCACGCTCACCCGCGGCCCGTACCTCCGCGTCGTCGGGCAGCAGCCGCGGCCCCTGCTCCCCGCCGCCCTCGACCGGTTCGGGACCGCCGTTGTTCGCCGAGAACAGTGCCAGCGTGCACAGCCCCTGGCCGGCGTCCCGTCCCGCGACGGCAGCACCCGGCGGCAGGTCCACGGCCCGCAGCACCAGACCGTCCTTCTGGATGACCTTGCCGGTCCCGGCGAGCGCGGTGGCGGCGAGCGCGGGCGCGGCGGTGTCGGCGTCGGAGAGTACGGTCGTGGATGTGTCGCCCCCACCGCCGTCCGCGTCGCCGATCGCCAACGCGGCCGCCTGGTCGAGGAGTTCCTCGATGTGCTGCCCCAACCGCCGGTTGTACAGCCGCAGCACGAGCCGCAGCCGGGGGTTCAGCCGCCGGGCGGTGAGGGCGGCCCGGATGTTGGTCTCGTCGTCGTCGTACACCAGCGCGAGCGCGGCGGCCCGCTCCACGCCCGCCTCGGCGAGCACGGCCTCGGTGGCCTCCACGGCCTCCAGCACCCGTTCCCCGCGCGGGCCCTCGCCGGTGACCGGGCCGGCACCACCGTTGCCACCGTTTCCGTTGGCCCGCCCGACGGCGGCGCTCACGACCCGGTCGAGCAGCGCGGCCGAGGCGGCCCGGGCCCGTCCGACCACGGGCGGCCTGGCGATCCGCTCGTTCGGCGGCACGACGAGGGTGACCTGTTCGCCGTACACCATGCGCAACTCGGCGGCCAGCCGGTGCGCGAGCCCGTCGTCCCCGCACACCACCATGGGCGCCGGGGCGCCACCACCTTGATACGGAACGCTCGCCACAAGGGAAGAGACTGCCTCAACGGGACGCATGGTTCCAGCGACGAATTGAACAGCCGCCGTTGACAGGCCGTAGTAGACGGGAAGGCCGAAAAACCACCGAACACACTCGAAGCCACCGAAGCTCGCTGTCGGACCACCGCGACACGAGAGAACTCAAGCCGAAGCACCCCCCACCAGAGCACCCAAGCCGAAGCACTCACGCCAGAGCACCGACGTGCCGGAGGTACCCGCCCCGTGGCCATCACCGAAAAAGCCGCCCCGCCCGGGCCCGCCGCCCACGACGAGCGCCCCGGCACCGGCGGCCGCCGCCCGGACCAGGAGGGCTGGCATCTCAGCTCCCCGCTGGCCCTGACCCTGCTGCTCCTCCTGGTCGTGGTGTTCCAGGGCCCGGTGCGCGGCGCGCTGTCGAAGCCGGTGATGCAGAGCTGGATGACGGTGTTCGTGGCGGTCGTCGTCCAGGCGCTCCCGTTCCTCGTCCTGGGCGTGCTTCTCTCCGCGGCGATCGCGGTCTTCGTGCCGCCGTCCTTCTTCGCCCGCGCCCTGCCCGGCCGCCCCGCCCTGGCCGTCCCGGTCGCGGGCCTGGCCGGCGCCGTACTCCCGGGCTGCGAGTGCGCCTCCGTCCCGGTGGCCGGCGCTTTGGTCCGCCGCGGTGTCACCCCCGCCGCGGCCATCGCCTTCCTGCTCTCCGCCCCCGCGATCAACCCGATCGTGCTGACGGCGACGGCGGTGGCGTTCCCGCGCAACCCCGAGATGGTGCTGGCGCGGTTCGCCGGCAGCCTGCTGGTGGCGTGCGGGATGGGCTGGCTGTGGCAGCGTCTCGGCCGCGCCGACTGGCTGCGCCCGCCGGCCCACGCGCACCGCGAGGGCGAGACCAGGGCGGAGGCCTTCTGGGACTCGGTCCGCCACGACACCATGCACGCGGGCGGCTTCCTGGTCCTCGGCGCGATGGCGGCGGCGACGCTGAAGGCGGTGGCCCCGGCGGAATGGCTGCGCACGGCCGCCGGCAACCCGGTGATCGCGATCCTCGCCCTGGCGACCCTGGCCGTACTCCTGTCCATCTGCTCGGAGGCGGACGCGTTCGTGGCGGCGTCCCTCACCGAGTTCTCCCTCACCGCCAAGCTGGCGTTCCTGATCGTGGGCCCGATGATCGACCTCAAACTCTTCGCGATGCAGGCGGGCACCTTCGGCCGGGGCTTCGCCCTGCGCTTCGCCCCGGCCACCTTCGCCGCGGCGATCACCGGCGCGGTACTGACCGCGGCGGTGCTGCTGTGAACCGGCAGGCCCAGGCGGCGGTGATGTTCCTGGTGGGGGCGGCCCTGGTGCACGCGGGCGCCACCGACCTCTATCTGCGCTATGTGAAGGCGGGCCTGCGCCCGCTCCTCCTGGCGGCGGGCGCGGTCCTGATCGTCTCGGCCCTGGCGACGGCGTGGTACGAGTGGCGCCGCAGCCGCCGTCATACGCCTGCTTCCACGGAACAAACCCACCCCGAACCCCGCATCTCCTGGCTCCTGGTCCTCCCCCTCCTGGCCCTGATCCTCATCGCCCCGCCCGCGCTCGGCTCCTACAGCGCGATGCGCGCGGGCACGGCCCTGCAACAGCCGTACGGCTACACGAAGTTGCCGACCGGCGACCCGATCCCGCTGAACCTGGTCGACTACGCGGGCCGCGCGGTGTACGACCACGGCCGCTCGCTCGACGGCCACAGTGTCCGCATCACGGGCTTCGTGGCCGTGGACACCGCCGGCACCCCCTACCTGGTCCGTATGGCCCTCAACTGCTGTGCGGCGGACGCCCAGCCGGTGAAGGTGGCCCTGACGGGGAAGATCCCCCCGGTCCTCCAGCCGGACGCCTGGCTACAGGTGACGGGCACGTACACCACCCGCCAGACCCACGACCCGGTGAACGGCGGCCCGATCCCGTTCCTCACGGTCACCGAGGCCAAGCCGATCCCGACGCCGGCCGACCCCTACGACGAGACCTGGAACAACTGACGGATCACCGGAAGAAGCCGGCCAGCTTCTCGACCGCCGGGGTGACGTACTCGTCCTTGTCGTAGAGGCCGACGTGTGTCGCGCCGTCGATCCAGAAGAGTTCCTTGGGGCCGGCGGCCGCCTGGAACGCCGCCACGCTCATCCAGGAGGTCACCGCCTCCCGCCCGGCGATCACGAGCAGCGGACGCGTGCCGAGCAGGCCGAGGGAGTGGAAGGCGTCGAAGGACGCGATGCGGTCGACGCTGTTCCAGGTCAGGGTCTCGGCCGAGCGGGGGTGGTGGGCGCGGGGGCTGCGGTAGTACTCCCACCCCTCGTAGACGTGCGGCCCGCCCGCCCGCGCCTCTTCTGCCGTGGCGGGGAAGAGCGGGAACCTCTGGACCTCATCGCCCCGCGCCTCGGCGCTACGCGCAGCGGCCGCCGCCGCCAGCATGCCCTCGATGACGGCGGGATCCTGACCGCCGTCGGCGCCGTTGCGGAACTGGCGGGCGATGTCGACGGCACTGACCGTGCCGACCGCCTTGATCCGCTGATCGGTCGCGGCGGCGGCGAGGGCGTACCCGCCGGAGGCACAGATCCCGAGCGCCGAGACACGGTCGGGGTCGGCCTCCTCCCGGGTGGTGAGGAAGGAGACGGCGGCCTTGAGATCCTCGACCCGCTGAGCGGGGTCCTCCAGACCCCGCGGCTCGCCCTCGCTCTCCCCCTGGTAGGCGGCGTCGAAGGCCAGGGTGACGAACCCCCGCTCGGCGAGCCGCCGCGCGTACAGCCCGGCGGCCTGCTCCTTCACACCGCTGCCGGGGTGGCCGACCACGACGGCGGGGCGCGGCCCGGTGGCGTCCTCGTCGGGGATGTACAGATGCCCGGCGATCTTCAGCCCGGCGCTGGAAAAAGTGACGTCAGTCCTCATGCCCCACAGGATCGCGCCGCGCGAACGGCCGGTACCAGGGAGGACCCTGCCTATGCACTCCAGTACCAGGCACCGGACGACCGGCCGGGCGGACACTGGACCCATGACGAGCCCCGGCGCCCCTGCCTCCGACAACGCACTGGGCCAGTTCCTTCGCGCCCGCCGCGCCGCCCTCACCCCGCGGCGGGCGGGCCTCCCGGACGACGGCCGGCCGCGGCGGGTACCGGGCCTGCGGCGCGAGGAACTGGCCCAGCTGGCACACGTGAGCGTCGACTATGTGGTCCGTCTGGAGCAGGGCCGCACCCACAGGGTCTCCCGCCCGGTCCTGGACGCCCTGGCCGACGCCCTCCAGCTGGCCCCGGACGAACGGGACTACCTCTTCACCCTCGCCGAGACGGCACCCGCGCCGCCCGCCCGCCGACCGGGTCACCCGGAAGTGGCCCCGCATCTGCGCCACCTCCTGTCCACCATGCCCGACGTCCCGGCGATGATCCTCAACCGCCGCATGGACGTACTGGCCTGGAACAACGGCGCCGCCGCCCTGCTGACCGACTTCGCGGCGGTGCCACCGGCCGAACGCAACCTGATCCGCCTGACCTTCCTGGACGAGACCTTCCGCGCCCTGTACGCGGACTGGCCGCGCTCGGCCCGCGAATGCGTGGCGGTCCTCCGTATGGAGGCGGGCCGGGCCCCGGACGACCCCGCCCTGACCGCCCTCATCGCCGAACTGGCCACCCACGACCGGGACTTCCGCACCTGGTGGTCCACCCACCAGGTCCGCGGCCCCCGCCAGCTGACCAAGACCTACCGCCACCCCGTGGCGGGCCCTCTCACCCTCGACGTCCACCAGTTCTCGGTGGACACCCACCCCGACCAGCAACTGGTCGCCTACACCACGGAACCCGACTCCTCGTCGTACGAGGCACTCCGCTTCCTGCTCCAGTGGTCGGCGACCCGGCCGGCCCGGGGAGCCCGGAACGGCTGAACCGTCAAGGCCGGGGCGGTGGCCGTCAGGTCGGATACGGCACGTAACAGTCCAGGGCCGGGTGGTACAGCGCCTGCCAGGTGCGGCCCTCGATGACTCCGCTCTCCGGGAGGCCGTGGCAGACCTGGATCCACTCGATCTTCTTCAGCATGAGGGTGCTGTAGACGCCGTTCGGGGCGAGTCGGGGCGGCTCGCCGCCCCATGCGTTGCTGAGGCACTGGGCCTGACTGACCGCCGCGCCGGAGTCGCCGTACGTGAGGGTCGGCCGGAGGCCCGACGACACGTAGGAGCAGTCGTGCTCGGCGGCGGCCGTGGCGGTGTGGGGCACGGCCAGACCCAGCGAGGCGGCCGCGCACAGCGCCGCGGCCGAGGTGAGCAGTCGGTTCCGTCGCATGCGGGCTCCTTCAAGGCCGACTCATGCCATGATCCGCGCGGGCGTCGACCTCCGCGACTCGGGCTCGCAGGGGAGAGACGGACGCGGGTTGGTGACGCGGAGGACCCGGTAGGCGCCTTGCCGTCGCCGATGAGGATGTCGACCTCGTGGTGCACGGACCGATCGGCGATCGAACCGGGGCCGCGAAGGCGATCGTGTCCTTCGGGCGCTTGGCGCCGGCCGAGGAGTCGCGGGCGAGGGTGCTCTCCGGGTCGCCCGTGCCGTCACCGATGGCGATACGGCGCCGGACCACGCAGCCGGCCTATGAGCCGCTGCTCACGCTCGCCGGCTCGGCCGCCGCATCGGCCGCCAACTCGCCCGCCGCATCGGCCGCCGTCCGAGGGCGCGAGATACGGCGGGCGCGCACGCTGACGATTCCGCCGAGCAGCGCCATCCCCAGGCAGCCGAGCACGATGACGGTGGACGACGCCTTCAGCATCGACAGGCCCGCCCCGGTCAGCAGGACGACCAGTGCCCAGCGCACCGCGCCGCCGGCGACCCGGCTGGAGATGACGGAGCCGAGCAGGACGCCGGGGACGGCCCCGCCATGGGGCGGACCTTAACCACCATTCCTATGGGAAAAGTATGGAACCGCGTGTTCCATTGCCCTGAGACCGTCCGCCGAAACCGGAGGCCGTCCGCTGAAACCGCCCGCCCGGGGCTGAAACCCGGCTGAAGCCGTGCTGAACCGCCACGGCCGCAAGCTCTGCGGCATGACTTCGACAGACAGCGAACTCGCCATCGCGGCCACCGGGTTGCGCAAAGCCTACGGGGACAAGACGGTCCTCGACGGCATCGACCTCCTGGTACCGGCCGGCACGATCTTCTCCCTCCTCGGGCCGAACGGCGCCGGCAAGACCACGGTGGTCAACATCCTGTCCACCCTGATCTCCGCCGACGGCGGCCACGCCCGGATCGCCGGCCACGACCTCACCGCCGGGGCCCAGGCGGTACGGGCCGCCATCGGGGTCACCGGACAGTTCTCCGCCGTGGACGGCCTGATCACCGGCGAGGAGAACATGCTCCTCATGGCCGACCTGCACCACCTCTCCAAGAGCGAGGGACGGCAGGTCACCGCCGAACTGCTGGAGCGCTTCGACCTCACCGAGGCCGCGCGGCAGCCCGCGTCCACCTACTCCGGCGGCATGAAGCGCCGCCTCGACATCGCCATGACCCTGGTCGGCACCCCGCGGATCATCTTCCTCGACGAGCCGACCACGGGTCTCGACCCGCGCTCCCGCCACACCATGTGGCAGATCATCCGCGAGCTGGTCTCCGGCGGGACCACCGTCTTCCTCACCACCCAGTACCTGGAGGAGGCCGACCAGCTCGCCGACCGCATCGCGGTGCTCAACGGCGGCAAGCTCGTCGCCGAGGGCAGCGCCGAGGAGCTCAAGCGGCTCGTCACGGGCGGCCACGTACGGCTGCGGTTCTCCGACCCGGTGGCGTACGAGCGGGCGGCCACCGCGCTGCGCGAGACCACCCGCGACAACGAGGCGCTCGCCCTGCAGGTCCCCAGCGGCGGCACCCAGCGCGAACTGCGCGCCATCCTCGACTGGCTCGACGCCGCCGGCATCGAGGCCGACGAACTCTCCGTGCACACCCCCGACCTGGACGACGTGTTCTTCGCCCTGACGGGCCACCCCGTAGCTGCCACCGACAAGGAGACCGTCCGATGAGCACCGCACCCCATTCCCTGCGGGCCTACCCCTTCCGCGACAACCTCACCATGCTGCGGCGCAACCTCCTGCACGCCCGCCGCTACCCCTCCCTCACCCTGAACCTCCTGCTCACCCCGGTCATCCTGCTGCTCCTCTTCGTCTACGTCTTCGGCAACGTGATGAGCGCCGGCATCACCGGCGGGCACGCCGACCGGTCCGACTACGTCGCCTACATCGTCCCCGGCATCCTCTTCCTGACCCTGGGCATGACCTCGCTCGGCACCTCGGTGTCCGTGGCCACCGACATGACCGAGGGCATCATGGCCCGGTTCCGCACCATGGCGATCTCCCGCGCCTCCGTGCTGATCGGCCATGTGCTGGGCACCGTGATCCAGACGCTGATGGCGCTGGTCCTGGTCCTGGGCATCGGACTGGCCATCGGGTTCCGGCCGAACGCGACACCGGTGGAGTGGATCGCGGCCGTCGGGCTGATGGCACTGGTCAGCCTCGCGCTGACCTGGATCGCGGTCGGCATCGGCCTGGCGAGCCCCAACCCCGAGGGGGCCAGCAACATGGGCTATCCGCTGGTCATGCTGCCGTTCCTGTCCAGCGCGTTCGTCCCGGTGGACGCCATGCCGGGCTGGTTCCGCTGGTTCGCCGAGTACCAGCCGTTCTCGCCGTTCATCGAGACCCTGCGGGGTCTGCTGCTGGGCAGCGGGATCGGTACGAAGAACGCCGTGCTGTCCCTCGCCTGGTGCCTGGCGCTGACCGTGCTCGGCTACCTGTGGTCCAAGGCGCAGTTCAGCCGCGAGCCCCGGCAGTGAGCTCGTGCAGGGCCACGACCCGCAGTTGATCCCGCCCCAGGGCCGCGTACTCCGATCTCGCGTCGGCGTACGCGGCCCGGTCCGCGTTCTCGGCCGCCTCCCGGGACCGGGCCCAGGCCAGGGTGGGAACCTCCCGCACCGCGGGCATCCGTTCCGCCAGCGCCACGAGCCGTACGGCCGTCGTGTCGCCCCTGGCCAGCCCGGCGAAGCCGAGGGCCAGCAACGCGGAGCCGTACACCTGCAGTTCCACCGGAGACCGCTCCGCCGAGGAGCCGTTCCCCGTGGAGCCATCCCCAGAGGAAAGGTGCCCGGAGGAACTGTGCCCCGCGGAGCCGTTCCCCGGGGAAACGTGCCCCGAGCCGTCCCCCGAGGAGCCGGACAGCATCCCGAGGAGCCGCTCCCGCAACTGCCCGGCCAGCGCGGCCACCGGTTCGAGCCGGCCGTGCTGCGCATGCGCCGCCAGCGCGGCCGACTGCACCTGCAGCGCCCAGGGATCCACGAACGGATCGCCGGCGAGCAGCGCGCTGTCCTCCCGGATCCGCTCGACCGCCCGGCGCCACAGCCCGAGCCCGACCTCGGTCAGCCCCCGGGCCAGCGCGATCTCCGCCCGGGCCACCAGATCGGGAGCGTAGATCCGGCTGGACTCCGGCTGCTGGTCCAGGGCCGCGAGTTCCAGCCAGTACTCCGCCTCGTCGATCTCCCCGCGCAGGAGACAGGCGAGCACCAGCCCCCAGCGGACGCCGATCGAGTCCGGCCAGCCGTCGAACTCGTCGAGCGTCCGCAGCGCGGCCCGCAGATGGTCGTACGCCTCCTCGCCCAGCTCGGCCTGCACGCACAGTTCGCTGATCCGCCCGTGACTGAGCAGCCGCATGGCCGGGTTGCGCAGCGCCCCCAACGTCTCGGGCATCCGGCGGGCGCAGTCCAGGGCCCGCTCCGTTTCGTGCTCGGCTTCCCACACGTAACTGGCGACGCCCCACGCCGTGCCCGCCAGCAGGGGCGCGTCAGAGACGCAGAGCTCCTGGAGCCGCGCGTACTCCGGCGGGCGGATGTCCGGGGTGGCACCGAGCACGAGGGCCATCGCCCGTACGACCGTGTCCGGCGGGGCGGGCGGCAGCCGGCGCAGGGTGACGAGCTGCCGTACGGCGTGCGGGCCGAGGCCCACGAAGAGGGCACCCGTGCACACCGCCGCCGCGCTGCGGGCCGCCTCCACGTCCTCGGGGACGTCCGGGCCGGGGCGGAAACGGGACAGCGGGCCGCCGGTCTCGGCGCACAGGGTGAGCAGCCGGGCGTAGCTGGAGTCGGTGACCCACAGGGAGGCCAGCACGGCGGTGACCGCCGCGGTGGTGGGCCCGTCGGCGCGGGCCAGCGCGTACCGCAGGGCCAGGACGAGGTTGTCCTGCTCGGCCCGGATACGGAACCACGCGGGCACCGGGTCGCTGCGGAACAGCGCGTCGTGGTGCGCCCGCCCGAAGTCCCGGGCCCAGACCAGGAACCGGCCGGTCACCGCCTCCTCCTCGCCGGCCTCGGCGCGCCGGGCGGCACCGAACTCCCGCAGCGTCTCGAGCATGTGGAAACGAACCCCGGACGGGCTGTCGCCCACCTTGAGCAGGGACTGACCGGCCAGTTGCTCCAGCAGGGTCAGCGCGTCCCCGCTCTCACCGAGCAGGCACTCGGCCGCCTCCTCGGTGAAGCCTCCGGGAAACACCGACAGGGCACGCAGCGCGGCCTGGCCGTCGGCCTCCAAAAGGTTCCAGCTCCACTCGACCACGGCCCGCAGGGTGCGATGCCGCTCGGGCGCGTCCCGGGCACCGCCGCGCAGCAGCGTGAAACGGTCCTGCAGGCGGCGCGCGATGTCGGCCACGGACAGCACCCGCACCCGGGCCGCGGCCAGCTCCACGGCCAGCGGCAGCCCGTCCAGATGGCGGCAGATCTCGGCCACCTGGTGGGGCGGCAGTTCCACACCGGGCCGGGCGGCCCGCGCCCGCTGCCCGAAGAGCTCCGCCGACGTCGCCGGCGAAAGCTCCGGCAGGGCGTACACGGACTCCGAGGTCAGCCCCAGCGGAGCCCGGCTGGTGACCAGCATCCGCAGCTCCTTCGACCGGGAGACCAGCGTCTGTACGAGATGGGCGGCGCCGGCGATCACCTGCTCGCAGTTGTCCAGCACCAGCAGCGCGGGTCCCGCGCCCAGCGCGGCGACGATGCCGCTCACCGGGTCCCCGCCCCCGCTGAACCGCCCGCCCTCCCCGGCACCGACGGCCGAGGCCACTTCGCCGGGGACGTCGTCGTCGGCCAGGACACCGGCCAGGCTGACGAAATGCACCACGGGCTGTTCGGCCGCCCGGCTCACCGCGTGGGAGAGCCTGGTCTTGCCCAGCCCGCCGGGACCGACGACGCTGACCACCCGGAAGGTGCGCAGCAACTCGCCCACGGCGGCGACATCGGCGTCCCGCCCCACCAGGGGGTTCGGCTCGTGCGGCACCCCGTGCCGGACTTTAGGCACGTCCGACCGCACCAACTCCTGGTACACGGTCCTGAGTCCGGGCCCCGGATCGGTTCCCAGCTCATCCCGCAGCCCGCGGCGATAGGCGTCGTACCGGGTCAGTGCCGCGGCCCGCCCGGCGGTCACGGCCTCGCACCGCAGCAGCTCCGCGAGCACCTCCTCGTCCCGCGGCAGCTCGCGGCCCAGCGCGGTCAGCGGCGCCGCGGCCTCCGCCCGTCGCCCCAGCCGGGCCAGCGCGAGCGCCCGGGCCCGGACCAGCGCGCCATGGGCCCGGGCCCGCTCGGCGCGCAGCGCCACCACCGGATCGTGCAGGTCCTCTCCGGCACCGGCGCCCACGCTCCCGTCCCAGAGCGCCAGACCGGCCTCGGCCTGGGCCAGGGCACCGGCGTGATCCCCCGCCCGTGCCCGCTCGTCACTGCCCGCCTCGTGCAGCAGTAACGCGGAACTGTCGACCTGCGTCTCGTCCAACGCCAGCCGGTACCCCGTCGGCGTGCTCACGATCAGCTCGGCACCCAACTGCGACCTCAGCCGCGACACCAGGACCTGCACCGCCTTGCCCGGCCGCTCCGGAGACTCGTCCGGCCACAGCCCCTCCACCAGCCGGCCGGTGCTGCATCCGCCGCGCAGATCCCCGGCAAGCAGCGCCAGCAGCCCGCGCAGCCGGGGTGCGGTGATCTCCCGTCCACGGCAGGAGACTCGGGGCAGCAGGGTCAGCTCGGTGGTCACCCGTGCAGACTAGTCAGAGGGTGGGATGAACGGGGGTGCTGCACGTCTTCGTTGGTGCTGCCGTGCCACTGAGGGCGCCGCCCGTGTCGGTGGTGCGCTGCTGCGTCCGTCGTGCGCTGCCTGTGTTCGTGGGGCGCTGCCCGTGCTCGTGAGTGCCGCCGCGCTCGTGGGGGTGCGCGCGGGCGCTCTCGCTCACGGGGCGAAGGAGCCTCCGAAAGCCGCGAAGGCGGCCTCCTGACGCCACTGGACGGCGGCCTTGGGGCTCGCGCCGACAAGACGACGGCACTCCGGCCCCGGCGGCCGACCCCCGCCGTGAATCCGCTCGCCGCCTGGAAGCTGTCCGGCGCAGTCGGCCACGGGCCGGTAGCCGTCACGCGTGGGGTTGCCCTGCCACAGACTCCGGCCGGGGAGGAAGGCGTACTGCAGGGAGGCGCGGGCCAGGTCCTTCAATTCCGGGTACGTCAGGCCGTACGTCTCGGCGGCGTACTGGTACTCGTGGCTGATGTCGACGCGGGAGACCCCCGGATCGTCGGTCGCCAGGACGACGGGTACGCCGTGGTCACGGTAGGTGCCGAAGGGGTGCCCGGCGCCGTGTACGCCGAGGATCTGGGCGTTGCTGGTGAACGGAACCTCGACGGCGGTCTGGCGCTCCGCCATCGTACGGGCCGTGCGCTGCCAGTCGTCCTCATGGGCGAGGTCGACGCCGTGCCCGATGCGGTCGACGCCCGCGACGCGCACGGCTGCCCTGATGTGGAACCTCAGGTCCTCGGGCTTGCCGAGCCCGGTCCACAACTCGCCCGCGTGCAGGGTCACATGGGCCCTCGGATACACGCTGCGCAGGTAGTTCACCATGCGCATCTGCAGGCTGTAGTTCCTGAGCGAGCTGTCCCAGTCCTCGGGCTGGACGAGGTTGACGGCCACGAAGCGGGGGTCGCGCTCGGCCAGACGCATGCCGAGGGCCAGCTCTGTGAAGACCCGTTCGGGAGACTCACCGCGGAAGGCCTGGTAGATCCGGCGCACGGCCAGCCGGCAGCCGGGTCGGGGCCGGTCGGTGCCGCAGCGGGCGGTGGCATGGAACTCGGCGTCCTCGTCGTCCGTTTCCTCCCGCGCGTCGGCCACGAGCCCGTCGAGCCCTCCGCCGGCGACCAGCCTGGTGTGCAGGGCGGCGAGATCGGGGTCCCAGCCGACCTCGTCCGCGAGCCGCCCGGCGCCGTCGGAGGCCGGGTTGACCATGGTCTCCAGATAGAACTGGCGCTGCGCCGCGGCCGTGTCGGCCACCTCGGCGAGCAGCTTGCCCGGGTGCCGCGAGGCCACCGCGCCGAACTTGTCGAACGTGGCGAAGAAGTGGTCGTGGCCGAGTTGGTCCGGCGGGAAGTCCTGCATGGACCAGGCGCGGATGATCGCGTCGCGGAAGCCGCGGTCCGTACGGGCGTCGGCGGCCGGCCGGGTGCCGGGGCCGCACGGCGGGACGACAGCGGTCAGCGTCGCCGTCCCGACACACAGCGCGTCCTCGGCGGCCAGTGCGATCAGATACTCGGTCCTGACCGCGCCGAAGAGGTGATTGTGCAGGTCACCGCCTTTGGGCAGCCGCAGAAAGAAGCGGCGCAGCAACCGCTGGTCACCGCGGATCGCCCCCAGGTACTCGGCCACCCGGGCCTCGCCGCCGGTCAAGGGCGCGGACGACGGAGTACCGTCCCCGCGCGCTGTGGCTGTGGCTGTGGCTGTGACTGTGGTTGTGGCTGCGGCCGGTGCTGCGGGCTCGGTGTGCTGGGCGGCCGCGGGCGAAGCGGTGGACAGGTACGCCACCAGACAGATCAGGGCCACGGCGGCGAGTGCCGTGCGGTGGGGGAAGCCCGGGGTGCGTCGCGTGCCGTCGTAGGTCGTCACACAAGGATGGTCATCACACCGGTTCGGCTACGGCCGGACAGCCACGCGGCACACACGGCAGCGCCACCCGGGCGGGCGCAACGGCGGAGGAGCGGTCGTCGCCCGCGTCAGCCGCTCTTCGATGGGCGGTGCGCGGAGACGATGTAGTAGTCGAGCAGACCGTCGCGATAGGCCGGCAGGAAATTGCGCGGCCACCGCACGGGCTGGTCGATACCGGAGAGGAAATGGTCCAGGCCCGGCCAGACATGACCGCCGATCGATTCGGCTCGCACCTCGGTCAGACCGGCGGAGTCCAGCGCGTCGAGCAGGGAGGCCAGCGGGTGGGCCACGTCCAGGCCGCAGGCGAAGCTGTCCAGCCGGGCGGCCAGTTCACCGCCCGCGGCCTCGGCGCCGACCGGCAGGAAGAAACTGGCGACGGCAAGACGGCCGCCGGGCCGCAGCACACGTGCGGCCTCGCGGACGAACGCGGCCAGGTCGCGAAAGTGCTGGGCGGCCTCCACGGAGTACAGCCGCCCGAACCGGCCGTCCTCGAACGGCATTTCCTCCGCCGCCCCGTGAGCGAAGCGGAGCCGCTGCGGCGCGCGGGCGAGTAGTTCGGCGTTGGCCCGCCGGGCCCGCTCCAACTGCTCGGGATGGATGTCCAGGCCGGTCACGGAGGCGAACCCGAACTCGTCCAGCGCGAGTACGGCACCGAGCCCGAGCCCACAGCCGACCTCGACGGCATGGGCGTCCGCCCCGTCGAGAGTGCCCAGCACACGACGGTAGAGATTCCGCTGACTGCGCACCCGGTCCTCGGCGGTCAAGGGCCGGTCGAGCGAAATCCCCTCCCAGTGACCGAAGTTGATGAACCCGCCCCCGAACGCCGGTGCTGAGCTGAGATCCTGCGGCCCGTAGACGGCACGCACGGCAGGCGCGACGTCGTCGCGGATACGGTCCACACGCTCTCCCTGTCGACGATCGAGTGTGCTCGCCCCTGTCCCCCCTGAGACGCATCGTGCCCCAGTCGGTCACCGTGAACCAGGGGACACCGGGCCGAGACCTCCGCCGGCCCAGCTCAGCAACGTAACCACTGACGCAGACGTGGCCGCACAGGACGGAACCCCGGTTTCAGCGGATGCGCACGTCGGCGACACTGGACTACGGCCGCCACCGAGGCGGCCGAAGCGGCGGCTGTGGCGGCTGTGGCCGCGGGGGCCGCGGCGGCCGAAGTGGCTATGAGGTCTTCAGGGGGACACATGGTGCTCTGGTCACGGCTGCGCCGGGGACGGCCGGCACCCAAGCTCCCTCTGCCCGGCCCGTGCTGGGCCCGCCGCCACACCCTGCGCACGGAGCGCCTCCTGCTCTACACCCCGGAGACGTCGCTGGACCTCGTCGCCGCCGCGGCGGCGGGCTCGGACCCCGAGGCCCAGCGATGGCTCAGCGGCCGCACCGAAGACATCATGACCGACGCGCGTGTCCGCGAGGCCGTGCTCAAGCTGTGCCCCGGTGACACCGAGGCCCTGCGTACCTCCCCCATGGCCCGGCGTCTGCTGTCCCAGTCCTTCCAACCCAGCCCCGACCAGGGAGAGATGCTGGTCGCCGTGCGCATGGACGACGGCAGATACGCCGGGCTCACGATGCTGCGAATCAGCACCGGGGAGATCGGCGGCTGGCTGGCTCCCCACGCGCGCGGCCTGGGCCTCGGCACGGAACTGTTCCAGGCCGCAGCCCACCTCGGCCACGCCCACCTGGGCCTCCAGACGGTACGCGCGGGACACGAGCCGACGAACGCCGCGAGCGCCCGGGCCCTGACAAACGCCGGCTTCCTCCCGACCGAAGGGCCGCCCCGCCATACCCTGGACAACGGCCGCGAGATCGACGCCCACTGGGTACGCCACACAGCACCACGCCCGACGACCCGCTGCCCCGGCACCGGACCCGGCACCGGACCACCATCACCGAGCGAACCGGCGGTGCGCCCCTAGAAGGCCGATGGAGGTCATTGGGCGGACCAGTTGGGCATGCGTGCCTGCGGGTAGCGTGAGCCGGCGGCGCCGTGCGGCACGATCTGCTGAACGCGTGCCAGCTCGTCCGCGGTGAGGTCGATCCGGGCAGCGGCGACGTTCTGGGCCAGCCGGTCCGGATCACGGGTGCCAGGGATGGGCACGATGTCGTCTCCCTGAGCCAGCAGCCATGCCAGGGCGAGCTGGGTGACCGTGATGCCCCGGGTCTGCGCCAGTGCCGTGAGGGACTGGATGGCGGCCAGGTTGCGCTCGTAGTTTCCGGGCTGCCAGCGGTCGTCCCGGCTGCGCATGTCGTTGGCCGGGTACGCCGCGGCCGGCTTCACCTCGCCGGTGAGGAACCCGCGGCCCAGTGGTGAGTACGGCACGAACCCGATGCCGAGTTCGCGGATCACCGGGAGGATCTCCGCCTCGACGGAACGCTCGAAGACGGAGTACTCCGTCTGGAGCACCGAGACGGGCGTCACCGCGTGCGCGCGGCGGATGATGTCCGGTCCCGCCTCGCTCAGGCCGAACCAGCGCACCTTGCCTTCGGCGATCAGCTCACCGACGGTTCCCGCCACGTCCTCGATGGGCACGTCGGGGTCGACGCGGTGCTGGTAGAGGACGTCGATGTGATCGGTGCCCAGGTAGCGCAGGCTGTTCTCGGCGACCTCCCGGATATGCTGCGGCCGGCTGTCCAGACGGGTGCCGATGTCCGACGGATCGCTCATGTCGAAACCGAACTTCGTCGCCAGTACGACCTCGTCCCGGAACGGTTCCACCGCCCGGCCCAGCAGCTTCTCGTTGCTGCCCTCGCCCAGCCCGTACATCTCGGCCGTGTCGAAGAGGGTCACCCCGAGTTCGTAAGCGCGGCGGATGGTGGCCTCGGACCGGGAGGTGTCCGAGTCCCCGTAGGCCATGGTCATTCCCATCGTGCCCAGTCCGACTGCTCCGACCTGCAGCCCCTGGGATCCGAGGCGTCGCTGAGGAAGTGCTGCGTTCTCACTGTTCATGCTGTCAACGCTAGGCATCACGACTCAGGCAGGCATGGGCACGCGCTGGCATATCCTTGCCTGAAACTCCCACCGGAGGGTGCATGCCAGCCGATCTCGCCGAGCTGATCAGCCGCCACCGCACCCGTCCGCGAACCCCCAGCGCGGTGCCCCGGCTGCGCGTCGTCGCGCTGGACACGCCGGTCCCGCCGACCGATGTCACCTACACGCCGATGATCTGCCTGGTGGCCCGCGGCGCCAAACGCACCGTGGTCGGCGCCCACAGCCGGGTGGCACGAGCGGGCGAGATGTACCTGAACCCGGTGACGACGCCGGTCGTCGCCGTGTTCGAGGAGGTGCCGTACCGCTCCGCGGTGCTCCACCTGGACGCCCGCCTGCTCGCGGACGTGGCGGCCGATGCGAGGCCCTCCCGGGGCTCTTACGAGCCCGAGGCCCTGGGAAGCGTGCAGGCCGACCCCGCCGTACTCGACGCGATGACGCGCTGGGTCCGCCTGCTCGACACACCCGAGGACATTCCCGCGCTGGCGGAACACCGGGAGGCCGAGCTTCTGTACCGGCTGCTGGAAAGCCCCCTGGGCGCGCAGTTGTGTGCGTGCGTCCTGGAGGACTCGGCCACCGGCCGGATACGCCAGGTGGCCCGGTGGATCACCGAACACGCGGCCGAACCGCTGCGCGTCGAGGACATCGCGCGCGAGGCCCGGATGAGCCCCACCAGCCTGCACCGCCAGTTCCGGGCCGTCATGGGCACAAGTCCGCGCCGGTTCCAGAAGGGCGTACGCCTGCAGGACGCCCGCCGTCGGATCCTCGCCGAGGGAGAGACGGCGACCGAGGCGGCGACCGCCGTCGGCTACGTCAGCGCCTCCCAGTTCAATCGCGAATACCGTCAGGTGTACGGCCTTCCGCCCCTGCAGGACGCCGTACGAATCCGCCGGCACCTCGCCGGCCTGGCCGACGCGGCCCACGGGGGAGAACCGGACACCACCGGGTGACAGGCCCGGCAGAGCGGCTTGACGTCACAAGCTGCGCCCGGGCGCGCGGCACGTGACGCCCGAGGCGAGGACCCCGACCACGACATCGGTCGCTGACACATCGCTGACGCATGGCCGAGCCGGAGGCCGGGCCCGTACGGCGTGCCGCTCGCGCCGCCGACCGGTCGGCCAGACCGGCGTTGAGCCCGCTCCGCACGGGGCGTACGAGCACCTGCCCGCCGGACGGTTCAGGCACCGGCTCCGCGCCGCCACCTCGAAGCCCTCCGGTCGCACGGCACCGCCGTCCGGAGCGGGCGATTCGGGCCTCTCACGCGTTTTCCAGCAGATTCGCGGAGTATGTCGTTCGGTGTCCGCTGTCGCCGGTGCGCCTTCCTGTTGGTGCGCACCGCCCTCGGACGACTGCGGCGAGACTAACCCGCCACCCAACTATGGGCACGACGGTGGCTGAGGTCTCCCAACCGGGTAATGGGGACGGTAGCGGCTCCGGGATTGGGCGAGGACGGGGCAGGCCTCGGCGCGGCGTTCACGGTCGAGCCAGGATCTGTCACGGCTGCCCGTACGGGTCGGACGACGCATCTGTCACGGGTGGGTGTAGTCGACCGCAGCGGGCTCGGCGTACTCGTCGAGTTCGGGCAGGTTCACGACGATGGGGTCGACGCCGGAGCGGATCACGGCCCATACCGTCTCGAATTCCGTGGAGGCGTTGATCTCCTGGTGGACGACGTGCGCGGGGACGAACACGAAGTCGCCGGGTCCGGCCTCCGCGGCGTTGTCCAGTTTGTCGCCCCATCGGAAGCGGGCCGTGCCGCTGATGATGTACAGGACCGTCTCCTGGTCGCCGTGGTGGTGGGGACCGGTGGCGGCGCCTGGCTTGACGGTGCTGCGGAAGGCCGACAGGTGGGCCGCGTCGGGGTTGCGCCCGTCGAAGGCGACCTCCCGGAACAGCCCCGGGGTCTGGGGGGTATCGCCGTCGTACTGGTCGCTGTGTACGACCCGGACCTGAGGGGTGGAGTGGGTGGCGCCCATGAGGATGTCTCTCCGGTGTCAGGGGGTGGTCTTCTTACGGCGGGCTCCGGTCTGGCCGCGACTGGACGGATGATGGCCGGGCTCATCAGGACCGCCACCTGAAGGCGCGCGCGGAGCGCGAGTCCCGCATCAGGCTCATCCCTCCGCACTTCGGTGCGATGCTCCGTCTGCACATCGCGCGGCACGGCACAGCGCCGGACGGTCGCCTGTTCCGCACGAGCCGTGGTGGCGTGATTCAAGACACAGGTTACGGCGAGGTGTGGGCCGATGCCCGCGCGTTCGTGCTGCCCCCAGGAAGCAGCCTCATCACTCGCTCGAAGGCCGTGCGACCTCCGGTGCGTCGGCGTCTCCTTCTGGCTCTTCAGCGGAGTCGATCCCATCGAGGTGGTGCGCCGAGCCGGGCACTCGGTGGCCGTGCTACTGCGCGTCGACGCGAGGGTTCTGGCTCAGGCCCAGGAACGCGCGAGCCGTCAGATTCAGGCTGGCCTGCGTGAATGGCATGGAGACAGCCCTGTCCCCTGGGGGACGCTTGGGGGACACGCACTCATCCGGGGTGGGATTCACCCGAGACAAGGTGAGATAAAGGGACCTTTTCGACTACTGTTTAATGAGTCCGTTCGAATGCGAAAAGATCCCCTCTGATCTGCGGAGACGTAGAACGGAGGGAGTTTCTCCTCTGGGCCGCCCGGGTCGTGGGCCGTGGCTCCGCAGCACTCCTTTCCTGGCGCCTAGGCACCAGAGAGAGTCAGCGTTCGGTATCGATCAACGGGCATGCGCTCGGCGCTCGTATATCGTCATCCTGCGGCCGCGGTCTTGTTTGTCGGCTACCGCTGTGAAGTACGTTCTCAGTACAGAGATCTTCATCCTGTCCCGATTGGCCGTTACCGGTTTCGCTACCGCAGTGGCATCTGTCACCAGCAAGATTCGTTGTTGTCGCAGCATCGCGGCGCGAATCCGCGTTGGAGTTGCCTCTACACCCTTCAGCGTTCCGGACCTCTCCGGGCTCTCCGCCAGGGCAATGTCGTGCAGTCCGGCGAAGGCTCTCGGCGAGACCGATTTGGTGTCTCGCCGGGCCGATGGGATGAACAGCACCGCACTGCCACTCTTCTTCGTCCGTTGTATGTCCGCTGCCACCGCGAGGACGTCGTCCACTCGGCTTTTGGGGGAGCGCTTGGACAGCGACTGTGGCAACTGAGCCACCATCGCCACGCCGACCACCAAAGGCAGGATCCACACTGACGCCCTAGGGAATCGCGGCCTAGCGGCCTGTATCACCGAGCCGATGATTCCGCCGACCAGCAGGGCGAGACCCAGCATGCTGAAGAGGATGTAGCGGTCCAGAAACAAAGGCTGGATTAGGGAAAGACCGATAAGGCCAAGCTGCGGCACCGCCAACAGCGGTAGCCCGACGGTCGCCAACGATGTCCGACCGGCTTGGGGCCGGTCAATCAGGGCTCCGATGCCACCGATCGCCAGCAGTACGGCCGGCCCGATCAGCATGTGCCAGGTCAGCGGCGGTATCCACGACACCTGCGCCGACTGGCCTCGACTGAAGAGGACCAGCGGCGACACACAAACCGCAGCAGCCGCAGCGACCGTCACCCAGCCAGTCCACACCGCCCGGGTGGTTCGGGACCAGGCCAGAGTCGCCAGGTGAGCCGGCAGAACCAAGAGCGACAGCCAGTTAAGCGCTGCGCAGACCAAAACCGTGCCGCCGTAGGCAGCCCAGTGCACCACACGGGCGCGTCCCTGGAGCATGGTGATGAGCAGCAGAGTCGAGACGCCAACTCCGGCCGCCACAAGCGCGTACGGCCGTCCCTCCTGCAGATAGAACTGCACCGCCGGAAGCAGCCCGAACGCCAGGCCGCCGGCCAAGCCCGCCCAAGTCCCGGCAAGCTGACGGCCGATGACCTCGACGCAGGCCGCTGCCACGCTCGTGGCAAGAACCGACGGGAGTCGCAACGTCGTGGTGCTGGCTCCGAAGCTTTCGAACAGCACATGCATCAGCAGGTAGTAGCACCCGTGCACGACGTCCACGTTCCCCAGCAGGTGCCATATCTCAGCCGTCGAGCGCTGAGCCACATTCCAGGTCGCGGCCTCGTCGCGCCACACACTGTCCTGCCGAGACAGCCCCCACATGCCGAGGACGAGCGTCCACAGCATCGGTATCAGCCAGAGAGGGACAGGGCGACGCAAAAGAACTATGGGTGATGGCATGAAATCTGTTCCGACCCTCAGGTTTGCGGTGCGGTGACCGGAATCGTCGGTCTGTGGACATGAAGGAGACTTCGCAACTGTTGGCAGCGCGTAGTCCAACAGGGAATTACATGAGCGCCACCGGCCGGCCGCGAGGCGTACGCACCGTAGCGTGCCTGTGCCGCCACGCCTGAGACCGGGGTGATCAAGAGCGCCGTCTCGGTGTCTGGGTGCCGTCTCTCTGGGATACGCGCCGAACGGCAAGCGTCGCCGCCCGAAGGTGTACGGCAAGACGAAGACCGAAGTCCGCCAGAAGGTCCGGGACTTGAAGAAGGAGGTGCAGACAGGCGTCAAGGCGCCGGTCAATTACACCGTGGCCGACGCGGTGAACGACTGGTTGGAGCGCGGGCTCAAAGGCCGCGATGAGAAGGGCACCATCGGCAAGAACCGCTCGATGGCGAACAAGCACCTGCTCCCGTTTATCGGCAAGTCCAAGCTGAAGGAACTCAGCGCGGACGACATCGACGACTGGTTGGACGGCAGGGCCGAGTTCCTCGCGACGCGAAGCCTCCGTGACCTGCTCGCCATCCTGCGCCGTTCCATCGCGCACGCGCAGCGCCGGGACAAGGCCGCGCGGAACGTCGCCCTGCTCGTCACCGCACCGGAGGGGCGCCCTGGCCGGCCGAGCAAGGCACTGAACTTGGATCAGGCGAAAGCCGTGCTCGCCGCCGCGCGCCCGTCACGGCTGTACGCCTACCTCGTGCTCTCGCTCCTGAGCGGTGTCCGTACGGAAGAGGCGCGGCCCCTCACCTGGGATCATGTCTTCCTGGAAACGAAGGACGGCACTCCGCCCCACGTCGCGGTGTGGCGCTCGGTGCGCAAGCACGGTGAGACGAAGACCAGGAAGAGCCGACAAACCATCGCTCTGCCGAAGCAGGTGGTCGACGTTCTCGAAGAGCACCTGAGGTGGCACAAGCAGGAGCGGGCATCGCGAGGGATGGAGTGGAGCCCGACCGGCCGCGTCTTCACGACCCGGACCGGCGGGCCGCTGGATCCGTCCCACGTCCGGCGTGACTTCAAGGCCATCGTGAAGAAGGCAGGGCTGAAGCCGGAGTGGACGCCTCGGGAGCTTCGGCACAGCTTCGTGTCCCTGCTCTCCGATCACGGCATCCCGTTGGAGCGCATCGCGCTCTTGGTCGGCCACAGCAGTCAGGCCACCACAGAGGCGGTCTACCGCAAGCAGCTCCGGCCGGTGATCACGGAGGGGGCCGAAGCCATGGATGACATCTTCGCCGAAGATCAGGAAGGGGACGAGAAGGCAGACTCGGGGAAGAGGACGGCGCGGTGGCCTGATCAACTTCGTTTGGCCCCCTGTTTGGCCCCCCAGGCACGACAGAGGGCAGGTAGTAAATTTACTACCTGCCCTCTGACCAGCGTCGGGGTGGCGGGATTTGAACCCACGGCCTCTTCGTCCCGAATAATGTGCGGAAAGATCGCTGGCCAGGGGCGCTTGGCTCCTGTGCAGGTCGGGGCGTTGGTATGAGTTGGTTCCGGTGGGTGGCGATCCGCACGACTTCCTTGATCCACTCCCCGTTTACTCCCCAGGGCTCACCCGTCGGGACGACGCAGACTCAGACGTATAGAACGGCGCCGCGCGCGAACTGTGAGGCCATTCGGCATGGTGCCCGGCGAAGCGCTGGTGGAGGTGTGAGCCTCCCTCGTGAGTAACTGCCCCCACGCTTTCCAACTGTGGTGGTGGGGTCTTCGGCTGAGTGCAGAGGTGTTCACCTGGGTTCATGGGCGGCTGGCCACCGGCATGCCCGTCGTCGTTTGCATCGGTGCGGAGTCGTCACCGTGATGGCTTCGCGCACGGGGATCAGCCCCGCCAGCGGCCGATCTGGTCCCAGTCGGCCTCGATGCTGCGCCGCGTGGCTCGGTCGCGGCTGACGGCTCCGGCGCGTTCACAGACCTGCACCATCAGAGGCATACCACCCTCCTCGTTGAGGCGGTGTCCGATGAGCCGGATCTCCACGATGGTGCGAAGCCAGTCCGCGACCGGCTCCTCACCCCGGACGAGCCGGTCGAGGTACGCCTTGTCCCGGCTACGGGACTGCTGCTTCTCTGTTAGACGGTTGAACGCGGCATTGTCGGCCTCAGACAGTCCGGCCAGCCGTGCCGCGACGGCTTCGTAGGGGTCCGGCAGCCGAGCGGCATCCTGCTCGCCCGGCTCTGCGCCGACTCCTGTCCGAGCTTCGGGCGGCCATGCGAACACGGGCGGTGCCCCCGTGGATGACGACCTGCCCGCCCGGCTGTTCAGAAGATCACGAAGCCAACCCATCCGAGATGTCGCCTCCCCTTCACTGATGTGGCAGGCAGCCTAGTAGCACGTCAACGTGTGGGACACAGAGCGAAGGACGAGACGGCCATAGTAGGGGCCTAGGACACCCTTTGCGCCACCGCTCGGCTACCGCAGCCCCGCCGAATACGAGACCGCACTCGCAGCCTGACCAACACACCGATGGTGTCCGTCAAAGCGGAACAAGCTCAGCTGTACTTCGCTGCTGTAGCGCACCGAGTTCCGTCGAGACCTGCGAAGTAGCGTGCATCGTGCAGAGGCTGCGTGAAGGACATCTGAAGTCGCGCTGCGCAGAGCCGTTCTGCGCTACGTTGCTAATCCTTTGACGTCTCGTCAGGTAGGGAGACGGCGTGGAACAGCCCGAGGCTGCGGATCTCGCGCTGGGGCGGGCCATCGTGGCGCGGATCGCGCCCGAGGAGCTGCCCTACTTCGACGAGACCGTGGCGAGCCTGCCCCGCCGTACGCGCAGCCGTGGCGGGCGGCGACCCAAGGAGGATCCGCTGGCCTTCGGCGGCGCCGCCGAACTGGTCGTCACCAGCATTGCCTGCGGGGTCGCTACCGAGGTGGTGAAGACGATGGGCGCGACGGTGGGCAGCGGGCTGGTTGCCCGGTTCCGGCGGCTGCTGACCCGCGGCCGCAGTGCAGCTCCGGCGGCGCCCGACCCCGGCGGGCAGGCATCGCCGCCGGCCCTCACCGAGGAGCGGATCGCCGATCTGGGGGCAGCCGCAGGACGTAGCGCTGTCCTCCTCGGTCTGCCGCCGGACCGCTCCGAGTTGCTCGCTGAAGCGGTCCGGGACCATCTGAGAGCGGCCGACCGGCCCAGCGCATGACGGCCACCGGGAGTGGTACGCCGCCCCTGGAGACGGTGCCGCCGCGCCGACCGCTGCCCTCGGGCACGCTCGTCGCGTTCGTGCTGCTGATCTGCGCGGTGCTGTCGTTCCTGTCGGTCCTGCACCCCGGCTACGCCGACTTCATCGCCGGTAACCGGGGCGGCGCCTCCGACCTCAACAACTGCGTCCGGGAGGCGATACGGAAGGCCGGCGGGACGGGCAACTTCATCCAGTCCCACACCGGGCGGCAGTGCGACTCCGGTGACGACCGCACCTCGCAGGGCATCCTCGTGTCGTATGTGATCCTCGCCGTGGCGACCGCCGTGCACTACCGGTTCCGGTCTGCCCGCCGCGCGCGCCGCCGCGGGGTGCGGCCGCTGGACCCGGCGCGCTTCCCCGCCCTGCACACGGAGACCGGCCGCCTGGCCGCCGGTGCCGAACAGGCCCGTAGGGCCACCTTCCTGGTGGACTTCCTCGACTCTGGGGTGAACGGCGTCACCTTCGGTCGCGCCGGCCACCGGCGGATCATCCTCAGCCGCGGCCTGATCCGCCTCCTCGACGGGAACACCTCAGACCGTGCCGCCTTCCGCGCCGTCGTCCTCCACGAACTGGCCCATCTACGCAACCGCGACGTCGACATCACTCTTGTCACCCTCGGGCTGCTGCGCTGCTACTTCGTGTTGATGCTGTTCCCCCAGATGTTCGGGGTCCTGTTCGGACTGCTCTTCGTGCCGGGCGCCGCCCCGTACGACGGGCCGGCGCTGTTCGACTTGGCCGTGTTCGGCGCGGTGCTGCTCGCCGCCCGCTCCGCCATCCTGCGGACCAGGGAGTTCCGGGCCGACGCCCGGGTCGTGGAGTGGATGGGTACAGCGCAGCCGTTGCTGCACGCCTTCGACCTCGCCTCGGCCGCGTCCGGCGGCCGCCCCCCACGGTCGGTGCGCGGCTGGTGGGCGAGGACCGCCCGCACCCATCCGACGTTCGCCCAACGTCGGGCCTGCCTGGCCGACGAGGCGCTGTTGATGCACCAGGGCTTCGGATTCGCCTTCGTCATCGGGTTCTGCCTGCCCGCCGCCTGGGACCCGGTCTCCTCGGTCACCGCACAGGTCCGGCAGGGCGGCGGCATCAGCGGCTGGTGGCCGCCATGGCTGATCACCCTGCTGCTTGTACTGGTGCTGCTGCTGACTGCGGTCCGTGCCTCGCTGCACCGGCTGAGGCATCGGGCGGGGGCGCCCTCGCCGGTGCCGTTCCGGCTAGGCGTGGGCCTCGGGGTGCTGGCGGGCTTCGCGCTTGCGCCCAGTGCGGTCGCCGACCATCTGATGCTGCCGGGGATGCGCCTCTCTTCACAAGCCTCCGGCTGGCTGGCGGTGGCGCTGCTCACACTGCTGTTCACCATGTGGTGCCAGTACCTCGGTGACTCCTGGGCATGTGCGGTGGACCTGGCGCGGCGGCCGTTCGCCACCCTCACGGGGGTGGGTCTCGTGGTGGCGTGGGCGGTAGTCGCGGAGGCAGGAACCGTCTTCGGGCTCCAGTGGCAGATCGAGTACGGCCAGTTCATGGACAAGCGCCTGGCCGCTCTGCCGGGCCCGCTGCACGCCGCGGTGTGGACGCAGTACACCTATATGACAGAGCTGCTCTCCCCTTGGTGGCTGCTCGCGCTGCTCGCGGTACTGCTGGGAGCGCCGCTGGCGGGTGCAATACGCGGGTGGCGGCTGGGTGGGTGCGTGGTGGTGCAGGACCTGCCGGGGCCAGCGCGGCGCGCCCTCGCCCCGGTGCTGGGTGCGACCGCGCTGACGGCGGTCCTGCTGCCGCCCGCCTACACCTGGTGGGCACATCAGCGCGGCCTCGATTGGCTGGCATCCCCGAGCCTCCTCACCCCGATCACGGTGGCCGCGGCAGCCGGGACGCTGGCCGGTGGGCTGGCCAGGACCCGCAGCATGGTGTGGGCAGTGGCTACCTCACTGGCGGTGGGTCTGCTGCTGGCGCTGCCGGTGCCGACGTTCGTGTGGAGTTTCCAACTGGGCGTCGGGGCCGAGGGTGCCGTCCTCGGCACCCTGCTCATCGCGGCGATCCCCCGCGGCCGCCTCCTGCCCCGGCGTACGGCGGCACTAGGCCGTTTCTGACAGCGCTTGAAACCGTCCGGCGACTGTCACAGGCGTGCCGGGCGAGACCGCCTGTGCCTCACGAGCCATCACGCGCAGCGCCGACGATCGCTCCGGTGGTCGACCAAGAGCCATCAGAAGCGCCCTATTCAACTGTCGTCAGTTCTGACTCTGCGACTCCAATCCGGCGGCCAAGCGGCGCGGCTGAGGCAAGCGCGCTGGACGCTCTCGGAACCGCGGCCCCGAGAAGGTAGTGACTGACGCTCTCGGAATCCTGCTGACAGCCGAACGCGCTTCGCTGCTGTCTGGCCGTCACGACGAATTCGTAGCCGTGGTCCTGAAGGGCTACACCGGCATGCGATGGGGCGAAATCGTCGGCCTGGAGCGCAAGTTCGTCCGCCCTGCCCTCGGTACGGGTGGACTGGCAGCTCTACGAACTCGACTCGGGTGAGTTCGAGCGCTGCCCGCCCAAGGACGACTCCTATCGGACCATCGACACGCCGAAGTGGCTGTCTGGCTTGGTCGCCGGCCATATCGCCCGGACCGAGTCGACACCCTGCCCGTGCCACGAGAACGCCTACGTGTTCCGTGGCCACGGTCCTGCTAACGGCGCCGCCCGGCACGTCGGCGCAAAGTTGGTCGACGTGGCCCGCCGCGCCGACGTCTCCGCGGCAACGGTCTCGAACGTGCTGAACCGGCCCGACACGGTCGCGGAGCGGACGCGGATCAGGGTGGAGACAGCCATCGCGGAACTCGGCTACGTCCGCGCGGGCCAGTCAGCAGAGACGGCCGCACACTGGCGTCGTACCGGTTTCGCTACCTGGCTGTTCCATCCGGCCACGACGGGGTGGTACCCGAAGAAGGCGCCGCAGGAGGCGCGCCCTGTACCCGTGATGGCGCACCCTTGGCCAGGGGTGCCGGCGCGCGGCCGGAATGCCTCTGGTCGTGCTGACGCATGCTGGCTGCCGATCGCGCGAGGCCTGACTCCGCACGGGCTTCGGCACTCCCACAAGACAGTCATGGAGGAACTCGGGACCCCGCCCAAACTCATGGACGAACGGATGGGACACGAGGATGGCTCTGTGCAAGCCCGTTACTCGCACATCACGGCACGGATGAGGAACCGGCTCATGGGCGAACTGACCGAGCAGTGGGAGGGAGCGTTGGCGGCACGGTCTGCCATGCACCCACGATCACCGGTGCGCGCGCTCGATGCGCTGTTGAAAGCGCGTGAGAGGTGACGTTCGGGGAGTGGAGTTCCTTGATCCACTCCCCGCTCACTCCCCAGGGACCCTGAGGAACGAGTCAGGGCCGGTTTCCCGTGAAGGAAAACCGGCCCTGACCTGCTATTTCGGCTGTCGGGGTGGCGGGATTTGAACCCACGGCCTCTTCGTCCCGAACGAAGCGCGCTGCCAAGCTGCGCTACACCCCGGTGTCGCTGCTGTACTGCTTGTCGCGGCGACGTCGTTTACTTTAGCCCACCGGTGGCTGGAGACGAAATCCGGTTTATGGGCGGCGGCCGACAGGGTTCGGGCGGGTGTGGTCCACGGCCACCAGGAGGACCGCCAGGGCGTAGAAGGCGAGGCCCAGCAGGAGGGCGTTGGCGAGGGTGCCGCGGTAGCCGTGTTGCTCGGCGTCCAGGAAGGGGTAGAGGTAGCGGCCCGGGGTGCCGGGGAGGAGCAGGTCCGCTCGGGTCAGGTAGAACGCCAGGTAGGCCAGGGGGTAGAGCATCCAGCCCGCCGTCTGACGGAGGTGGAGGCGGCCGCGAGGCGTGAGGATGAGCCAGTCCACGAGGGCGGCCGCGGGTGCCGCCGTATAGAGGAGCTGCAGGGCCAGCCACTGGGGGTGCCAGGCCACCGGGGGGTGTGTCGCGCCTGTCATGGAGAAGGGGGGAGTGGTGTGGCCCAGGAGCAGGTGGTAGACCAGGGCCGAGATTACGGCGTAGAGAAGGGCCGCTCCCGTCAGGGACGAGGACAGCGGGCGGGACGCTTGCCAGGCGCGGCGGGCCGAGGCGAGGCTGACCAGGGCCAGGAGTATCGCCGCCTGTATGCCGAAGTAGCTCAGGATCTGGCCCGGGCTGCCCAGCAGCAGTTCCAGGGCGACGCCCGCCGACGCCAGCACGGCCGTCAGGAGGCGGAAGACCGCGGTCAGGGGGCGGCGGGCGGGGGCCACCACCGCCGTCGCCGGAACGTGTCCGGGCAGCAGTACGGGCGTGCCCGGGACCGCGGGGAGGTCCGGGATGTCCCGGGGTATCGGAGCCGTCATGCCCTCAACATAGGAAGAAAGGGGCATATGTGGCATGTCGGCCTACGCCGGGTGGGTTACCGGTGGGTGAGCGGGTGGGTTGTCCCCCGCCGGATCCGCTCCCCGCTCCGCCAACCCCTATTCCCGTCCCACCAACGTCAGCAGTGTCGCCTCCGGTGGGCACGCGAAGCGGACCGGGGTGTAGCGGTTCGTGCCGCAGCCCGCCGAGACGTGGAGGTATGACGTACGGCCCTCCGCCGTGTGCAGTGAGAGGCCCTTCACGCGGTCCGTGTCCAGGTCGCAGTTGGTGACCAGGGCGCCGTAGAAGGGGACGCAGAGCTGGCCGCCGTGGGTGTGGCCCGCCAGGATCAGGGGGTAGCCGTCGGCCGTGAAGGAGTCCAGTACGCGCAGGTACGGGGCGTGCACCACGCCCACCGAGAAGTCCGCCGTACCGGACGGACCGCCCGCCACCTGCACGTAACGGTCCCGCTTGATGTGCGGGTCGTCCAGTCCCGTCAGCTCCACCGAGACGCCCTCGATCTTCAGGACGCCCCGTGTGTTCGTCAGGTTCAGCCAGCCCGCCCCGTCGAAGGCGTCCCGCAGGTCCTCCCACGGGTTGTGGATCGCGCCTACCGCCGGCGGGTTGCCGTTCAGGCCGTGGTTGCCGCTCGTCTTCTCCAGCAAGTAGCGGGCGGGGTTGCGGAGTTTGGGGCCGTAGTAGTCGTTGGAGCCGAAGACGTACGCGCCGGGGAAGTCCAGCAGGGGACCGAGCGCGTCCAGGACCTCGGGGACGCCCTCAGGGTCCGACAGGTTGTCGCCCGTGTTGATCACGAAGTCCGGGCGCAGACCCGCCAGCGACCGCAGCCAGCGCTGCTTCTTGCGCTGGCCGCTCACCATGTGGATGTCGGAGACCTGGAGCACGCGCAGCGGGCGCATCCCCGGCGGCAGGACCGGGACCGTCACCCGGCGCAGGCGGAAGGAACGGACCTCGAAGCCGGCCGCGTACAACACACCGGCGGCGCCGAACGCCGCGATTCCCAGGGGTACTCCGTATCGAGCGCGCATACGACCATCGTGACAGACGCGGAGCGGGACCAATGACTGGCCGCGGACAACGGCCGCGGACAACGCGGACAACAGGGGCGGGTAAATCGGCGGGCGTTCCGCAGGCGGCACCTGCGACAATCGGGACCATGACCACCACGCTCAAGTCGAAGCTGCACGACGACCTCAACTCCGCGATCAAGGAGCGCGACGAGCTCCGCTCCTCCACGCTCCGGCTGACGCTCACGGCGATCACCAAGGAGGAGGTCGCGGGCAAGGAGAAGCGCGAGCTCTCCGACGACGAGGTGCTCAAGGTGATCGCCAAGGAGGCGAAGAAGCGCCGGGAAGCGGCCGATGCCTTCGCGCAGGGTGGCCGCCCCGAGAGCGCCGAGCGGGAGAAGGCGGAGGGCGAGCTCCTCGCCGAGTACCTGCCCAAGCAGCTCAGCGACGAGGAGCTGGACGGGATCGTCGCCGCGGCCGTCGAGGAGGCGAAGGCGGCGGGCGCCGAGGGGCCGCGGGCCATGGGCGCCGTGATGAAGATCGTGAACCCGAAGGTGGCCGGACTCGCCGAGGGCGGTCGGGTCGCCGCCGCTGTGAAGAAGCGGCTCCAGGGCTGACACCGGGAGCTTCGGGCGGTACGACGGCGGGGCCGCACCCCGCTCACAGGGGTGCGGCCCCGCCGTCATACCTGCAACGACAAGTACGTCGCACCGCCAAGGACACGAACGTCTTGCCGGCGAGGACAGGGAGCAGGTCAGCCCCGGCCTCCGCCGTTCCCGTTGCGTCCGCCGTTCCCGTTCCCCTGGATGAAGCCGTTCGGGAAGGAGAACGTCGGGGTCGGGGTGGTGCCGGCGGTCGTCGCGCCGTTCGCCGTGCCGCCGTTCGCCGTGCCGCCGTTCGCCGTGCCGCCGTTGCTCGTTCCGCCGTTCGTTGTCAGGCCGCCGATGAGACCGCCGAGCACGCCGCCCGAGCCGTTGCCGTTCGCGTTCCCATTGCCGTTCCCGTTTCCATTGCCGTTTCCGTTGCCCTTGTCGTCCGGGATGTTGACGAGGTTGAAAGACTCGGGCTGCTTGCCCACCAGGGCGCCGGTCATGGCGTCCTTCCAGATCGGGCCGGGCGTGTCGGCGCCGAAGACCTCGTTGTGGAAGACGCCGCCGATGGTGATGTTGGTCATCTCGATGTTCTGCTTGGCGCTGCCGACCCAGACCGCCCCCGCGAGGTTGGGCGTGTAGCCGACGAACCAGGCGTTCTTGCGCGCGTCCGTCGTACCCGTCTTGCCGGCGCTCTCCCGGTCGTTCAGGCCGGCCTCCTGACCGGTACCGGAGTCGACCACACCGCGCAGCAGGGTGTTGATGGTGTCCGCGGTCTTCTCGCTCATCGCACGCGAGCAGGTCGACTTGGGCACGGCCAGGGACTTCTGCTCGTTGCCGACCTTCTGGGTGATCGACGCGATGGCGACCGGCGTGCAGTACGTGCCGCGGTCGGCGAAGGTGGCGTACGCGCTCGCCATGGTCAGCGGGGAGAGACCGATCGCGCCGAGGGCGATGGCCGGGGTCTGCGGGAGCTTCGAGCCGTCGCCCTGGTGGACGTGCAGCGCGTCGGTCATCTTGACCACCGGGCACAGACCGATGTCGGAGATCAGCTGGACGAAGTAGGTGTTGATGGACTTCGCCATCGCCTTCTTCATCTGGTACGGCCCGACCTCGGACTCGTTCTCGTTCTCGACCTGCTCGTTCGTCGTGTTGACCCACTGCTTGCCGTCGCACTGCTGCACAGGGCTCGGGTAGTTCATCTTGTACGGCGCCGAGTACTCCTGCGTCGCCGGCTTGCCGCCCTCGATGGCTGCCGCGGCCACGAACGGCTTGAACGTGGAACCCGTCGGGAAGCCGTAGTTGGAGCCGCCGTAGTCCCTGTCGACCGAGAAGTTGTACTCGGTCTCGTTCTTGTTGTAGCCGTACGGCTTCGATTGGCCCATCGCCAGGATCTTGCCGGTCCCGGGCTCCACGAGGGTGGCGGCCGCGGCGACCGAGTCGGCCTTGTAGACGTGATCCTTGATCGACGTCTGCACCGAGTCCTGGGCCTGCGGGTCCAGGGTGGTACGGATGGTCAGGCCGCCCTGGTTCCAGAGCTTGGCGCGGGCCTCGCGGGTCTTGCCGAAGGTCGGGTCGGTGAGGAAGACGTTCTCGACGTACTTGCAGAAGAACCCGGCGCCCTTGGCGGCGGTGATGCAGCCGTTCTTGGGCTCGGTGACGTGCAGGTCGAGCGGCGCTTCCTTGGCCTTGTCGGCCTCCGCCTGGGAGATGTCGCCGAGTTGGGCCATGCGCTCGAGGACGATGTTGCGCCGCTTGGTGGCCTCGGCCTCGTCGTTGACCGGGTCGTAGCGGCTGGGCGACTGCACGATGCCGGCCAGGAGCGCCGACTGCTGGAGGTTGAGGTCCTTGGCGTGCTGGGAGAAGTAGCGCTGGGAGGCGGCCTCGATGCCGTAGGCCTGCTCGCCGAAGAAGGTGATGTTCAGGTAGTTCTCAAGGATCTTCTTCTTGCCGAGCTTCTCCTCCAGCTGGATCGCGTACTTCAGCTCCTTGATCTTGCGGCCGAGGGTCTGCTGGGTGGCCTGGGCGACCTTGGTCGGGTCGTCGCCGGCCTCCTCGATGAAGTAGTTCTTCACCAGCTGCTGGGTGAGCGTGGAGGCACCCTGGGAGACCCCGCCGCTCTGCGCGTTCTTGTTCAGCGCGCGCAGGACGCCCTTCAGGTCCACGGCGCCGTGCTGGTAGTAGCGCGAGTCCTCGATCGCGACGATCGCCTTCTGCATGTACGGCGAGATCTCCTTGAGGTCCACCACCGTGCGGTCGCGGGAGTAGACCTGGGCGATCTGGTTGCCCTGGCTGTCGAGGATCCTGGTGCGCTGGCTGAGCTGCGGGCTCTTCAGGTTGGCCGGGATCTCGTCGAATCCCTGGACCGAGCCTTTGGCCGCGAGGCCAAGGACCCCGGCCGCGGGCAGCGCGATGCCCGCCATGACGGCTCCCGCGAGCACACTGACACCGAGGAACTTGGCGGCCTGCTGCGTGGCCGACAGACCACCGCCCGAGCGCTTCTTTGGCATGGGGGCAGCCTAATCCGTAGCGATGAGCATTCCGGGTGAGCGGGGGGCTCCCGGGATGTTCGAGTGCCGGATCGTGACATAGAGGGCGACGCGGCCCGAAGGTAGAGGCGCGAGCCGCAAGGTAGAGGCGCGAGCCGCAAGGTAGAGGCGCGAGCCGCAAGGTAGAGGCGCGAGCCGCAAGGTAGAGGCGCGAACCGAGGGCAGCGGGCGACGCGAGCCGCAGGCGGAGGGCTACGCGAGTCGGAAGCAGATGCGACGCGGCCCGAGGGTGCAGGGTGCCGGCGGCACGCTCCGCCTGACGGCACGACGACATAAACGGTCTACGTTGCCATTCGCCGGACACACATGCAGGCCTTGGCCTAAGCTGCTCTCAACTGTCACAGCAGCGCGGCCACGTATCAATACGTCCGGCGACCCCGAATCGTTCCGGAACCAGCCCACTTTCTTTCGGGTGATGTGTTGATGGCGTGTCCGAATCCGCCTCGTGTGTCACCCGGCGTCCGTTGTGACGTACCACAGCTGTCCCGGTTTGCCGGGATGATCACGCATGTCGCCAGCTCACTCCCGCGGGTGATCTGCCGCTTACCCATAGTCCGTTCGGGCCATTCAAGATTGGGCCCGAAGGGGGTGTTGCGCTGTGCCCACCTTCCGTAACGTCCTCAACTGGCGGCGGTGAATATGCCGCTGCCGCCGTGGGGGAGCCTCGATTCGGGAGAGGACGGCGCCGGTATGGGCTGGGTAACCGACTGGAGTGCGCAGGCTGCCTGCCGCACTACCGATCCGGATGAACTGTTCGTTCAAGGAGCAGCGCAGAACAGGGCCAAGGCGGTGTGCACCGGGTGTCCGGTACGCACGGAGTGCCTGGCCGACGCGCTGGACAACCGCGTCGAGTTCGGCGTGTGGGGAGGAATGACCGAGCGGGAGCGCCGCGCACTGCTGCGCAGGCGGCCCACCGTGACCTCCTGGCGCAGGCTCCTGGAGACAGCACGCTCGGAGTACGAGCGGGGGACCGGCATCGTCCCCCTCGACAACGACGAGGTATACGAAAACTACGCGGCGGTGAGCTGAATCACCCGCCGCGCCATCGGCTGCACCACCCGCTCAACCTGCCGGGCATACGCCCGCTGAATCTGCGGGAGGCATAGGCCTGCTGAATCGGCGGGCCGCACAGGGCCGCTGAATCGGCGCGGGCATACGCCCTCCGGAGACTCCGCGGGCATACGACTACGGCAGCTCCGGCCGGCCGGCCGCGAGCCGGTCGCCGATGTCCCGCAGCCCCGCGAGGTCGTGCACATCGCCGGGCAGCGCGGCCACTTCCACCACGGCCACCTCGGGGTGGCGCGCGGTGAAGCGGTCACGTGTGCGTTGCTCGCGGGAGAGCAGCCGCATGCGATCGGCGTGCAGCCTCAGCAGGCCTGCGGTGAGTTGTTCGACGGTGCGATCCGGGCCACCGGAGGAGTCGGGGTCGGACTCGGACGCGTCCGGCCCGGGCTGGGACGAGGGGGATTCGTCTGCCTGGGGCGTCGTCGTCCCGTCGAGTCCGGACGAGGGGGAGCCGTCGGACTCGGACGCGGATGATCCAGAACTGCCGTACATGTCGGGAGAGTTACGAAGTCCAGCTTTCCCGCCACCCTGATCCACAATGCGGGGCTCCTCAAGATTTTCCGCGGCGGCGAACGCACGCTCGGCGGACAGCCGGTCGGCGCCGCTGCCATGGACACGGTTGAGGACCAGACCCACCAGCGGCATGTCCTCCGCGGCCAGCCGCTCCACGAAGTACGCGGCCTCCCGCAGCGCGTCCCGCTCCGGAGCCGCCACCACCAGGAACGCCGTACCGGGCGCCTGAAGCAGCTTGTACGTCGCGTCCGCGCGCGTGCGGAACCCGCCGAACGTCGTGTCCATCGCGGCCACGAACGTCTGTACGTCCTTCAGCAGCTGCCCGCCGAGCAGTTTGCCGAGCGTGCCGGTCATCATCGACATGCCGACGTTCAGGAAGGCCATGCCCGCGCGTCCGCCCAGCTTCGCCGGAGCGGTGAGCAGGCGGATCAGCTTGCCGTCCAGGAACGAGCCCAGCCGCTTCGGCGCCTCCAGGAAGTCCAGCGCCGAGCGGGAGGGCGGGGTGTCGACGACGATCAGGTCCCACTCGTCCCGGGCCCGCAGCTGGCCCAGCTTCTCCATCGCCATGTACTCCTGCGTGCCCGCGAAGCCCGCCGAGAGTGACTGGTAGAAGGGGTTGGCCAGGATGGCGGCCGCCCGCTCGGCGTCCGCGTGCGCCTCGACGACCTCGTCGAAGGTGCGCTTCATGTCGAGCATCATGGCGTGCAGTTCACCGCCCGCCCGTGGCGCTCCACCCCCACCCTCGGCCGAATCGCCGCGCGAGGGCCCTCCTCGATCCTCGGTGCCCTTCACCTTCCGCGGCACGTTGTCGAGCGAGTCGATGCCCATGGACTGCGCCAGCCGCTTGGCCGGGTCGATGGTCAGCACGACCACCTTGCGGCCGCGCTCGGCCGCCCGCAGTCCCAGCGCTGCCGCGGTGGTCGTCTTCCCGACCCCGCCGGAGCCGCAGCACACCACGATCCGGGTGTTCGGGTCGTCGAGCAGCGGGTCGATGTCGAGTGCGGGCGCGTGGGCCAGTCGGCGCGTGCCGTCCTGCGCCGGTTCCGGGTCCGGGTCCGAAGTCATGACATCCCCTGTTTCCGCAGCTCGGTGGCGAGTTCGTACAGGCCCGCCAGGTCCATCCCCTCGGCGAGCAACGGCAGTTCGTGCCGCGGCAGGTCCAGCTCGGCGAGGACCGCGCGCTGCTCGTGCTCCAGCGCGTACCGCTCGGCGTACTCGGCGGCCTGTCTGAGCAGCGGGTCCACCAGCTGCTCGGCCTTCCCGCCGCGCCGCGCCCCGCCCAGACCCGCCGCCGACAGCGACTGCGCCACGGCGGTGCGCGGCACGGCCCGTACGAGTTCCAGGTCGGCCGCGTCCAACACCTCCGGCCGGACCATGTTCACGATGACGCGGCCCACCGGCAGGCGCGCGGCCCGCAGTTCGGCGATGCCGTCGGCGGTCTCCTGGACCGGCATCTCCTCCAGGAGGGTGACCAGGTGCACGGCCGTCTCCTTGGACTTCAACACCCGCATCACGGCCTGGGCCTGGTTGTGTATGGGGCCGATCTTGGCGAGCCCGGCCACCTCGTCGTTCACGTTCAGGAAGCGGGTGATGCGGCCGGTCGGCGGGGCGTCCATGACGACGTAGTCGTACACGAACCGGCCGGCCTTGTCCTTCCTGCGCACCGCCTCGCACGCCTTGCCGGTCAGGAGGACGTCCCGGAGGCCCGGCGCGACGGTGGTGGCGAAGTCGATCGCGCCGAGCTTCTTCAGGGCCCGGCCGGCCCCGCCGAGCTTGTAGAACATCTGGAGGTAGTCCAGAAGGGCCAGTTCGGGATCGATGGCGAGCGCGTAGACCTCACCACCTCCCGGCGCGACCGCGATCTTCCGCTCTTCATAGGGCAACGCCTCCGTCTCGAAGAGCTGGGCGATGCCCTGCCGACCCTCGACCTCCACGAGAAGCGTCCGCTTCCCCTCGGTCGCGAGGGCCAGCGCGAGTGCGGCGGCGACCGTCGTCTTTCCGGTCCCGCCCTTGCCGCTGACGACCTGGAGCCTGCTCACGTATTCGAGACTAACCAGTCGGCCGGACACTCACGCGGGGAGGCTGTGGATAACCGTGCGTGCGGTAGGCCACCCGGGCCGGTGTCAGCCGGCGGTCTCCGGGTAGGGCGGTGGGCCGTCTCTTGCCCCGGCGGTCGGCGGTCTCCCGGTGGGGCGGTGGGCCGTCTCCGGCCCGGACGGTGGGCCGTCTCCGGCTCGATCAGCCGGCCGTCGCCGGGCGGTCGGTGGTCTCGGCCCGGACGGGTCGGCTGTGTCCGGCACTGGCGGTCGGTGGTCTCCGGGTCGGGTGGTGGGCCGTCTGGGGGGCCTGGCGGTCGGTGGTCTCAGGCCCGGGCAGCCGGCCGTCACCGGCCCGGGTGTTCTGCCCGTCTCCGGCCCGGGTGTTCGGCTCGTCTCCGGCCCGGGCGTCTGCCCGTCTCCGGCTCGGCGGCTGGCCGCGTGTCCCGTTCGTCACAGCGGATACAGTCGGCCCCATGACCAAGTGGGAATACGCAACCGTGCCGCTGCTCGTCCATGCCACGAAGCAGATTCTGGACACCTGGGGCGAGGACGGCTGGGAGCTCGTCCAGGTCGTGCCCGGGCCCAACAACCCCGAACAGCTCGTGGCCTACCTGAAGCGGGAGAAGCCGTGACGAGCGCCGTCGAGGCCAAGCTGGCCGAACTCGGTCTTTCGCTGCCGGCGGTCGTCCCGCCGCTCGCCTCCTACCAGCCGGCCGTCCGGTCGGGTGCTTACGTCTACACCTCCGGCCAGCTGCCGATGGTGGACGGCAAGCTTCCGGTCACCGGCAAGGTCGGCGCCGAGGTCACCGCGGAGGAGGCCAAGGAACTGGCCCGCACCTGCGCGCTGAACGCCCTGGCCGCCGTGAAGTCCGTCGCCGGTGACCTGGACCGCATCGCGCGCGTGGTGAAGGTCGTCGGTTTCGTCGCCTCCGCCGCCGACTTCACCGGCCAGCCCGCCGTGATCAACGGGGCCAGCGAGCTGCTCGGCGAGGTCCTCGGCGACAGGGGCGTGCACGCGCGCAGCGCGGTGGGCGTCGCGGTCCTGCCGCTTGACGCGCCGGTCGAAGTCGAGGTCCAGGTCGAGCTGCTGCCGTAACGGGATCAGGCCGCTGCCGTAACGCCACCCGGCCGCCGCCGTGGCACCCCCGGGTGCCCCGCAAGCCCCTCTCGAACATTCGCTCCCCAAGGGATAGCCTCCGGTAATGGCCGATGGACAGTGGTATCCCCCGGAGTGGCCGGACCGCATCCGCGCGCACGCGGAGGGCACCCTCGTACCGGTGTCCCCGAAGCGCGCGGCGACCGTGCTGCTCCTGAAGGACACCCCAGGCGGTCCCGTCGTCCACATGCTGCGCAGACGCGCCTCCATGGCTTTCGCCGGAGGCGCGTACGCGTACCCGGGCGGCGGCGTCGACCCGCGCGACGACGACCACCAGATCCGCTGGGCGGGCCCCACGCGCGCGTGGTGGGGGCAACGGCTCGGTGTCGACGAGGCGGGCGCCCAGGCGATCGTCTGCGCGGCCGTGCGGGAGACGTACGAGGAGGCGGGCGTCCTGCTCGCGGGCCCGGCCGCCGACGCCGTGGTGGGGGACACCACCGGGGACGACTGGGAGGCCGACCGCGCCGCCCTGGTCGCCCGTGACCTGTCCTTCGCCCAGTTCCTGGACCGGCGGGGCCTGGTCCTCCGATCGGACCTGCTGGGCGCCTGGACGCGCTGGATCACCCCGGAGTTCGAGACCCGCCGCTACGACACATGGTTCTTCGTCGCCGCCCTCCCGGAGGGCCAGCGCACCCGGAACGCCTCCACGGAGGCCGACCGCACGGTGTGGATCCGCCCGGCGGAGGCGGCCGCCGGATACGACAAGGGCGAGCTGCTGATGATGCCGCCCACCATCGCGACCCTGCGCCAGCTGACGCCGTACTCAACGGCCGCCGCGACGCTCGCGGCGGCGCCCGCGCGGGACATGACGCCGGTGCTGGCCCGCGCCCGCCTGGAGGGCGGCGAGATCGTCCTGGCCTGGCCGGGCCACGACGAGTTCACCAAGCACATACCGACCGCCCCCGCCGCCGGACCCACCGCAGGAGGCTCCGCATGACCAACGCAGCAGCCCTGCCCGGCCGGCCGCGCGGCGGCGTCCTCTCGGGTCCCGCAACCCCGCGGGCCGTCAACGTGCTGGCGCCCAACGCCTCGGCGATGACCCTGGACGGCACCAACACCTGGATCGTCGCCGAGCCCGATTCCGACCTGGCCGTGGTGATCGACCCGGGCCCGCTGGACGAGGGCCACCTCAAGAACGTCGTCGACACGGCCGAGAAGGCCGGCAGACGCATCGCGCTCACCCTCCTGACCCACGGCCACCCGGACCACGCCGAGGGCGCTGTCCGTTTCGCCGGGCTGACCCGTACGCGCGTGCGTGCCCTCGACCCGGCGCTGCGCCTGGGCGACGAGGGACTGGCGGCCGGTGACGTGATCACGACCGGCGGCCTGGAGCTGCGGGTCGTACCCACCCCGGGCCACACCGCCGACTCCCTCAGCTTCCATCTCCCGGCCGACCGCGCGGTCCTGACCGGCGACACCATCCTGGGCCGCGGCACGACGGTCGTGGCCCACCCGGACGGCCGTCTGGGCGACTATCTGGACTCGCTACGACGGCTGCGCTCCCTGACGGTCGACGACGGCGTCCACACGGTCCTGCCGGGCCACGGACCCGTCCTGGACGACGCCCAGGGTGCCGTCGAGTTCTACCTGGCCCACCGCGCCCACCGGCTCGCCCAGGTGGAGACGGCCGTCGAGAACGGCCACCGCAACCCGGCCGAGGTCGTCGCCCACGTCTACGCCGACGTGGACCGCTCCCTGTGGCCGGCCGCGGAGCTGTCGGTACGGGCCCAGTTGGACTACCTCGGCGAGCACGGGCTGATCTAGTCCCGGCCCTCGGGTCTGGTCTAGTCCCAGCCCTCGGGTCTGGGGTGCTTCACGCCGTGCACGCGCGCGTACTCGTCCGCGAGCCATGGGCCGACCTCGTCGACGTACGACCGCAGGACCGCCCGGTCGCCGACCGGTTCGTACCCCAACTCGGCGGCGCGGCACAGCTGTTCGGCCCGCTCCGGGTAGTAGCCGGCGAACACCTCGGCCATCTCCCGCAGATCGCTGGTCCAGCCGTTCCAGCGGGGCATCACGAGAGTGAAGCCGGTGCGTACGAGATGCCGTGACATGAAGCGCACCAGGGGCCGCAGGGCCTCCTCGGTGTCGCCCGCGGCCGCTATCCGGTCGCGCCAGCGTGGCAGCCGGCGGGCGAGGTCGCCGTTGGTCTCGCGGGCGAGCAGGGAGTCGGGCCGGTAGCGGGGCAGGAACTCCGCGAGGTCCTCGCCGAGCAGCGGGGTGCACTGGCAGGCCACGAACCAGCCGATGTCGTACCGCTCCAGCTCGCTGAGCACCCGCGCGCGGGAGTAGAGCAGGGTCCCTACGCCGTCGATCTCCGGGAACTCCTTGTCGACGGCCTCGCCGAGGGCACGGGCCGCGTCCCGGTCGGCGTCGGCCGGCTCCTCGCGCAGGACGGCCACCAGGTCCAGGTCGCTGCGGCCCACGCGCGCGGTGCCGCGCGGGACCGATCCGTAGAGGTAGGCGCTGTCCAGCCGCGCACCGAAGACGTCCAGGAGCCGGTCACGGGCGGCCGCGACCACCGGGCGGAAAACATGCGGCACGCGTGCCTGCGAGCCCTCGCGCTCGATGAAGCCCAGGGTGTCGAGGCCTCGGGCCGGGGACCGTTTCAGGCATGAGCAACCACATATGAGCCCGGCCACCCCAGAACGGCGGCTACCGGGAACGCTTTGCCAGACGCTCGACGTCCAGCAGGATCACGGCCCTCGCCTCCAGGCGCAGCCAGCCACGCTGAGCGAAGTCCGCCAGCGCCTTGTTCACGGTCTCGCGGGACGCGCCGACCAGCTGGGCCAGCTCCTCCTGCGTGAGGTCGTGGACGACGTGGATGCCCTCCTCGGACTGCACACCGAAGCGGCGCGAGAGGTCCAGCAGGGCGCGCGCGACCCGGCCCGGCACATCGGAGAAGACCAGGTCGGACATGGCGTCGTTGGTCTTGCGCAGCCGGCGGGCGACGGCGCGCAGCAGGGCGGTGGCCACCTCCGGGCGGGCGTTCAGCCAGGGCTGGAGGTCACCGTGGCCCAGGCCCAGCATCTTGACCTCGGTCAGCGCGGTCGCCGTCGCCGTACGCGGGCCCGGGTCGAACAGCGACAGCTCGCCGATCAGCTCGCCGGGGCCGACGACGGCGAGCATGTTCTCGCGGCCGTCGGGGGAGGTGCGGTGGAGCTTGACCTTGCCCTCGGTGACGACATAGAGCCGGTCACCCGGGTCGCCCTCATGGAACAGGGAGTCGCCACGTGCGAGGGTCACCTCACTCATGGAGGCACGCAGTTCCGCGGACTGCTCGTCATCGAGCGCCGCGAAGAGCGGGTTGCGCCGCAGAACGTCGTCCACGAGTTCTCTCCTTGTCGACCTGCTCAGGGGATCTTGCTCCCCCTTGGTACCAGGGGACCGTGCTCCCCATCTTGCCGGACGATCCAAACAGTGTGATCTGTCACAAGGATGCCGCACAGGTGTCCCGAGGTAAGCGGCAGGGGTCCAATCGGGGGCCGATCTTCCGGGTCCGGGGCGGATGTCGGTGCCGGGCTTTAGGCTGGCCGGGTGTCCAAATCGCCGGTGAGAACACAGGCCAAGGGGGCTGGGCGGGTGGTTGAACGTCGTGATTCCGCTGTGGGCGAACAGGGGTCCGATACTGCCCCTGCCGAGCCGAAAAAAGCTTCAAAAGCGGCAAAAGCAGTAAAGAAGGGCGCTGCCGCGAAGACTCCGGCCGCGGCGGCCAAGAAGGCAGTGGCGAAGGAGGCCACGCCGAAGACGGCTGCGCCGAAGAAGGCGGCGGTAGCGAAGAAGACGGCACCGGCGAAGACAGCGGCGGGGCAGACGGCTTCCAAGCGGGCCGCGGCCGCGTCCAAGCAAGCCACCTCCAAGCACGCCGCCGCGGAGAAGGCCGCCGCCGAGGCGCCGCTGGTCGCCGGGAAGTCCGAGTCGCACGTCGCCCTGGTCCGCCGTGCCCGTCGGATCGACCGCGAGCTCGCCGAGGTGTATCCATACGCCCACCCCGAGTTGGACTTCGAGAACCCCTTCCAGCTCCTGGTCGCCACGGTGCTCTCCGCCCAGACCACCGACCTGCGCGTGAACCAGACGACCCCGACGCTGTTCGCGAAGTACCCCACCCCCGAGGACCTGGCCGCGGCCAACCCGGAGGAGGTCGAGGGGATCCTGCGGCCGTGCGGGTTCTTCCGGGCCAAGACCAAGTCGGTGATGGGGCTCTCCAAGGCACTGGTGGAGCAGTTCGGCGGCGAGGTGCCCGGCCGGCTCGAAGACCTCGTCAAGCTGCCCGGTGTCGGCCGCAAGACCGCGTTCGTTGTGCTCGGCAACGCCTTCGGCCGCCCTGGAATCACCGTGGACACGCACTTCCAGCGCCTGGTCCGCCGCTGGCAGTGGACCGCGGAGACCGACCCCGACAAGATCGAGGCGGCCGTCGGCGCGATGTTCCCCAAGAGCGACTGGACCGACCTCTCGCACCATGTGATCTGGCACGGCCGCCGGATGTGCCACGCGCGAAAGCCCGCCTGCGGGGTCTGCCCCATCGCGCCGCTCTGCCCGGCCTACGGCGAGGGCGAGACCGACCCGGAGAAGGCGAAGAAGCTGCTCAAGTACGAGAAGGGCGGCTTCCCGGGCCAGCGCCTCAAGCCCCCGCAGGCGTATCTGGACGCGGGTGGCAGGCCGGCGCCGCCGCTGGGTGCCGTATCAGAGACATGACCTAGGGACCTTCTGAGGGGCCAGGAACGGAACGATCAAGGAGTCTTCGGGCGTTGGAACGGGCAGGCGGGGGCAGCAGGGCAGGACGGGGGATGCCATGACACACAGCGGCAAGGCGCACACCGGGGATCCACGGGCGGGCGTGGCGCTCAGCAAGGACGGCCTGCCGGAGTGGCTGGACCCGGTGGTGCGGGCCGCCGAGACGGTCCAGCCGGTCCAGCTGAGCCGCTTCCTGCCGCCGGAGAACGGCGCGGGACGGCAGTCGGCCGTGCTGATCCTGTTCGGTGAGGGCGAGCACGGGCCCGAGCTGCTGCTCATGGAGCGGGCCGGCTCGCTGCGCTCGCACGCCGGGCAGCCGTCGTTCCCCGGTGGCGCCCTCGACCCCGAGGACGGCGACCCGAAGGCCGACGGGCCGCTGCGGGCCGCTCTCCGCGAGGCCGAGGAGGAGACCGGGCTCGACCCCGCCGGTGTGCAGCTGGTCGGGGTGCTGCCCAGGCTGTACATCCCGGTGAGCCACTTCGTGGTCACCCCGGTGCTGGGCTGGTGGCGGGAGCCGAGCCCGGTGGGGGTGGTCGACCCGAACGAGACGGCGAGGGTCTTCACGGTCCCCGTGGCGGATCTCACGAATCCGGCCAACCGGGCCACCGCCGTCCACCCCAGCGGCCACCGAGGCCCGGCATTCCTGGTCGAATCGACCTTGGTATGGGGGTTCACGGCCGGGGTGATCGACCGCTTGCTGCACTACGCGGGATGGGAGCGCTCCTGGGACCGCGAGAAGCTGGTCCCGCTCGACTGGCGGTCATGACAGGGTGTCCACCGTGAATGTGCTGGACATCCTGTTGCTGGTCGCCGCCGTGTGGTTCGCGATCGTCGGCTACCGCCAGGGATTCGTCGTCGGCATCCTGTCGGTGATCGGCTTCCTCGGCGGCGGACTCGTCGCCGTCTACGCCCTGCCCGTCATCTGGGACGCGGTGACCGACAACGCCGAGGTGGGCACGACCGCCGCGGTGGTCGCCGTGGTCGTCGTCATCGTCTGCGCCTCCGTCGGCCAGGCCCTGACCACGCACCTGGGCAACAAGCTGCGCCGGTACATCACATGGTCCCCGGCCCGCGCCCTGGACGCCACCGGCGGCGCGCTGGTCAACGTGCTGGCGATGCTGCTGGTGGCCTGGCTGATCGGTTCCGCCCTCGCGGGCACCACGCTGCCGACGCTCGGCAAGGAGGTCCGCAGCTCCAAGGTGCTCCTGGGGGTGTCCAGAGCGCTGCCCAACCAGGCCGACACCTGGTTCGCGGACTTCTCCAAGGTCCTCGCGCAGAACGGCTTCCCGCAGGTCTTCAGCCCCTTCGCCAACGAGCCGATCACCGATGTCTCACCGCCCGACCCCGCCCTCGCGAACAGCACGGTGGCCACCACCGCCAGGCGGTCCATCGTCAAGGTGACGGGCACCGCGCAGAGCTGCGGCAAGATCCTGGAGGGCACCGGCTTCGTCTTCGCCGACCGCCGCGTCATGACCAACGCGCACGTGGTCGGCGGCGTCGACGAGCCCACCGTCCAGATCGGCGGCGAGGGCCGCAGGTACGACGCCAAGGTCGTCCTCTACGACTGGCAGCGGGACATCGCCGTACTGGACGTGCCGGACCTGCCGGCCAAGGCCCTGAATTTCTCCGCCCAGGACGCGGAGACCAGCGACAGCGCGATCGTCGCCGGGTTCCCGGAGAACGGGTCGTACGACGTCCGTGCCGCCCGGGTGCGTGGCCGTATCACGGCCAACGGCCCGGACATCTACCACCGCGGCACCGTCCGCCGTGACGTCTACTCGCTGTACGCGACCGTCCGCCAGGGCAACTCAGGCGGCCCGCTGCTCACGCCCGAGGGCAAGGTGTACGGGGTCGTCTTCGCGAAGTCACTGGACGACGCCGACACCGGGTACGCCCTCACGGCCGACGAGATCCAGGCGGACATCACCCGGGGCCGTACCGCGAATCAGCAGGTCGGGACCGACAGCTGCGCCCTGTGAGGGGTCAGCCGCGAGTGTGGCGCAGACGTACCGAGACCCAGCGGGCCCGGCGGCGCAGGATGTGCGGAATCCCCACTCTGAGGTCCGTGCCCTGCAGTTGCGGGGCGGCTCCTCGGTGGGAGTTCAGACCGCCTGTCGTACGGCGGTTGCGGGGTGCGTCACTGTAGTCGTGCGTCCAGCCCATACCCCGACGTCTGCCCCTGCCCCAAGGTCGATAACCTCCCGCGTGGGCCTCAATTGGCCTATGCGCGGGGCATGTGGCCGTTCGTAGAACAGGTGTGCAGATCCGGATACCGGGCGCATCGGCGCGGTCACCGATCGGGCTCGGGATCCTTCAGCCAGTTGATCAGTTCGGTGGAGAACGCGACCGGGTCCTCCTCGTGCGGGAAGTGCCCGAGCCCGTCGAACAGCCGCCAGCGGTACGGGGCTTCGACGTACTCCCCGGAGCCGGCCGCACTGCGGGTACGGGCCACCGGGTCCAGTGAGCCGTGCAGATGCAGCGTCGGGACGCGCACCGGACGCTTCATCCGGCGGTTGAACTGGATTCCGTCCGGGCGTGCCAGCGAGCGCACCAGCCAGCGGTACGGCTCGATCGAACAGTGCGCGGTGGACGGGATGCACATGGCCCGCTGGTACGTCTCCACCGCCATGTCCTCCGGCAGCCGCGGCCCGGACCAGTCCCGGATCAGCCGGCCGACCAGCGCGCCGCCGTCGGCTGTGAGGTGCCGCTCGGGGATCCACGGCCGCTGGAAGCCCCAGATGTAGGAGGCGGCGGCGGACTGCCGGCGGTCCCGCAGCATCGCCGAGCGCCAGCGCCGCGGGTGCGGCATGGAGGCGACCGCGAGCCGTCGTACCAGCTTGGGGCGCATGGCGGCCGCCGTCCACGCCAGATAGCCGCCCAGGTCGTGGCCGACCAGCGCCGCGTCGGGCTCGCCGAGGGAGCGGATCACGCCGGTGATGTCGAGCGCGAGGTTGGCCGGGTCGTAGCCGCGTGGGGTGCGGTCGCTGCCGCCGACGCCCCTGAGGTCCATGGCGACGGCCCGGAAGCCCGCGTCGGCGAGCGCGACCAGCTGGTGCCGCCAGGCCCACCAGAACTCCGGGAAGCCGTGCACCAGCATGACCAGCGGGCCGTCACCGAGCTCGGCGATGTGGAAGCGCGCGCCGTTCGCGGCGACGTCCCGGTGTGTCCAGGGGCCTTCGAGCCGTACGGCCGAGGGGGCGGGGTCGGTCATGACGACGAGCGTCCCACAGCCTCGATGGCCGGCACGTCGTCCCTGGGGAGTTCCGGACGCGGATGCGGCTTGGCGTTCTGCAGCACACCCGCCGTCTCCTTCATCGACGCGGCCACCTTCTGCGGGCCCTGGCCCTTCTTGGCCTTCTTCGCGAACACCACGCCGATCAGGGCGAGGACGACGGCCACCAGGACGTTCGCCGCGAACGAGAGCAGGAAGCAGATCGCGAGGTTCCAGTGGCTCCAGGTCCGAATGCCGTACGCCAGCGCGAAGTTGAGCATCGGCAGGGAGAAGAGCAGCAGCACACCGGCCGCCGAGAAGGCGCCGCCGCTCGTCGCGCCCCGCTTGACGTCCTGCTTCAGCTGGGCCTTGGCCAGCGCGATCTCGTCGTGCACCAGCGCCGACATCTCGGCCGTGGCCGAGGCGAACAGCTGGCCGATGCTGCGTTCGGCACCGACCGGGCTGCCGTCGGGTGCGCTCATCGCGGTCTCCCTCTGCGTACGTGTCATCGTCTTTTGTACCGTCTCGTCAGATCATGCCGGACGGTTGCCCTGCTCGCCTGCCCCGTCCGGCACTTCGGCAAGCGCGTCGTGCCTGTGGGGCCCCTCTTCGGCCCCTACTGGGCGCCCTGCCCGGCTTTCTCGGCGGCTATACGGCGGTGTTCTGCGGCCTTGCGGTCGTAGATGTCCGCCATCCGCAGGTGGTACGCCGGGTCGTCCTGCTCGTAGACGTCCGGGATGCCGTCGAGGTCCTCGTCCCGCTCCTCGTCGGCGCAGAGCGCACGGTAGCGGGCGTTGCGTATCTTCAGCAGCACCGTGGCGCACACGGCCGATATCAGTGAGCCGGTGAGTACGGCGGCCTTGACCTCGTCCGTGAGCACGGCGTCGCCGTCGAACGCGAGTTCGCCGATGAGCAGCGACACGGTGAAGCCGATACCGGAGAGCGAGGCGACCGCGAAGACGTCGCCCCAGGCGAGGTCCTCGCTGAGCGAGGCCCGGGTGAAGCGGGCGGTCAGCCAGGTCCCGCCGAATATCCCCACGGTCTTGCCGACGACCAGTCCGAGGACCACCCCGAGCGTCTCGGGCCTGCCGAACACGTCCCCGAGCGAACCTCCGGACACCTTCACGCCGGCGCTGAAGAGGGCGAACAGGGGCACGGCGAGCCCCGCCGACAACGGCCGCACCAGATGCTCGATGTGCTCGCCGGGGGAGTGTTCCTCACCCTTGTGGGTGGTGCAGCGCAGCATCAGGCCCATGGCGACACCGGCGATGGTCGCGTGCACGCCGCTGTTGTACATCAGCGCCCAGATGACGACCGCGAGCGGCACGTACACGTACCAGCCGCGTACGCCCTTGCGCAGCAGCAGCCAGAAGACGGCGAGGCCGAGGACCGCGCCGCCGAGCGCGGCGAAGTCGATCCGGTCGGTGAAGAAGACCGCGATGATCAGGATCGCGAACAGGTCGTCCACGACCGCGAGGGTGAGCAGGAAGGCGCGCAGGGCGCTCGGCAGCGAGGTGCCGATGACCGCCAGCACGGCCAGCGCGAAGGCGATGTCGGTGGCCGTGGGCACCGCCCAGCCCTGCAGGGAGCCGCCGCCGGCGAGGTTGGTGAGGGTGTAGACGAGCGCCGGTACGGCCATCCCGCACAGCGCGGCGACCACCGGCAGCACCGCCGCCTTCGGGTCCCGCAGGTCGCCGGCCACCAGCTCGCGCTTGAGCTCGATGCCGGCGACGAAGAAGAAGACCGCGAGCAGGCCGTCGGCGGCCCAGTGGGCGACGGAGAGGTTCAGGCCCAGGGCGCCGGGGCCGAGGTGGAAGTCGCTGACGGTCTCGTAGCTGTGGTGCAGCGCCGGTATGTTCGCCCAGAGCAGCGCGGCTATCGCGGCGATCAGCAGCAGCACACCGCCGACGGTCTCGGTCCGCAGCGCGTCCCCGACGAAGGTCCGCTCGGGCAGCGAGAGCCGGCCGAGGGCCTTGCGGGCGGGGCTGGTGCGGGGCGCGGACACGGGGACCTCCGGTCGGTGGGCAGAACGGGACTACTTGCCGACCAGACTTCCCGGCACACCTTGAGGAACACAGCTACTTTGCTTAGTTTACCTAAGATGTGGCCGGAGTTGCCAGGTGAGTTTCACGGTAGGGGCAAAAAGGGCGCCCGGCGCGTTTCGCGCCGGGCGCCCCTTCGGGTGGGTCCCCCTCCCTGCGGCGGGGGTCAGTCCTCGCTCGGCGCCGCCGGGAGCTTCGCCTGGATGAAGTCCATCACCGTCGAGTCCGTCAGCGTCGTCACGTCACCGAGCTGGCGGTTCTCGGCGACATCGCGGAGCAGCCGGCGCATGATCTTGCCGGAGCGGGTCTTCGGCAGCTCCGCCACCGGCAGGACCCGCTTGGGCTTGGCGATCGGGCCGAGCGTGGCGCCGACGTGGTTGCGCAGGTCGTTGACCAGGCCCTCGTCCTCGGCGTTCGCCGTGCCGCGCAGGATCACGAAGGCGACGATCGCCTGCCCGGTCGTCTCGTCCGCCGCGCCGACCACGGCCGCCTCGGCGACCGACGGGTGGGACACCAGCGCCGACTCCACCTCGGTCGTCGAGATGTTGTGCCCGGAGACGAGCATGACGTCGTCCACGCGCCCGAGCAGCCAGATGTCGCCGTCGTCGTCCCTCTTCGCGCCGTCACCGGCAAAGTACTTGCCCTCGAAACGCGACCAGTAGGTGTTCAGGAACCGCTGGTCGTCGCCCCAGATCGTGCGCAGCATCGACGGCCACGGCTCGGTCAGCACCAGGTAGCCGCCACCGCCGTTCGGTACCTCGTGCGCCTCGTCGTCCACGACCGTGGCCGAGATACCGGGCAGCGGGGTCTGAGCGGAACCGGGCTTGGTCGCGGTGACGCCCGGCAGCGGCGAGATCATCATCGCACCGGTCTCGGTCTGCCACCAGGTGTCCACGATGGGCGTCCGGTCGGCGCCGATGTGCTTGCGGTACCACATCCATGCCTCGGGGTTGATGGGCTCACCCACCGAACCCAGCACGCGCAGGGAGGACAGGTCGAACTTCGCGGGGATGTCGTCGCCCCACTTCATGAACGTGCGGATCGCGGTGGGCGCCGTGTACAGGATCGTCACCCCGTACTTCTGCACGATCTCCCAGAACCGGCCCTGGTGCGGGGTGTCCGGGGTGCCCTCGTACATCACCTGCGTCGCGCCGTTGGCCAGCGGCCCGTACACGATGTACGAGTGGCCGGTGACCCAGCCGACGTCGGCCGTGCACCAGTACACGTCCGTCTCCGGCTTGAGGTCGAACACCGCCCAGTGCGTGTACGACGCCTGGGTGAGGTAGCCGCCCGAGGTGTGCAGGATGCCCTTCGGCTTACCCGTCGTACCGGACGTGTAGAGGATGAACAGCGGGTGCTCGGCGTCGAAGGCCTCGGGCGTGTGCTCGGCCGGCTGCCGCTCGACGATCTCGTGCCACCACACGTCCCGGGTGTCGTCCCAGGCCACTTCCTGTCCGGTGCGCCGTACGACCAGCACATGCTCGACGTTGCCGGCCTTGCCGACCGCCTCGTCCACGGCCGGCTTGAGCGCGGACGGCTTGCCGCGCCGGTAGCCACCGTCGGAGGTGATGACCACCCTGGCGTCCGCGTCCTGGATACGGGTGGCGAGCGCGTCCGCCGAGAAGCCGCCGAAGACCACGGAGTGCGCGGCGCCGATCCGGGCGCAGGCGAGCATCGCGATCGCCGTCTCCGGGATCATCGGCATGTAGACCGCGACCCGGTCGCCCTTCTGGACTCCCAGCTCCAGCAGGGCGTTCGCCGCCCTGGAGACCTCGTCCTTCAGCTCGGCGTAGGTGATCGCACGGCTGTCGCCGGGCTCGCCCTCGAAGTGGATGGCGACCCGGTCGCCGTTGCCGGCCTCCACATGCCGGTCCACGCAGTTGTACGCGACGTTGAGCTCGCCGTCCTTGAACCACTTCGCGAACGGCGGGTTCGACCAGTCCAGCGTCTCGGTCGGCTCCTTGGCCCAGGTCAGCCGACGGGCCTGCTCGGCCCAGAAGCCGAGCCTGTCAGCCTGGGCCTGTTCGTACGCCTCGGCCCTGACATTGGCGTTCTCGGCCAGGTCAGCAGGCGGCGCGAAGCGTCGCTCCTCCTTCAAGAGGTTGGCCAGGCTTTCGTTGCTCACGACATCTCCCTTTCCAAGGGTGTCCGTTGTGTCCCAGGCCACAGCTCATCAGAACTGGGGGCCTGGTGACAAGGGCCGCCCCAAAATTGGTTTAGACCTCTAGGGCGCGGCAGAGTGTGGCAGGGGCGTGCCCGGCCCGCCGGTGCCGGCCTGGACGGCGCCGACGGGTCCCTGCCGCCCTTTCCTCAGGCCGGGCTGCGCAGTTCCTCCGCGCCCGGCACCCCCTCGAACACCTCTCCCTGTCCATCATCTTCGGCCCGGCTCAGCAGATACGCCTGCGCCTCGCCCACATGGAAGTACATGCCGTGCAGCTCCAGCTCGCCGGCCGCCAGCGCCCGCGCCACCGAGTCGTGCGCCCGCAGATGCTCCAGCTGCTGGACCACATTGGTCAGACAGAGCCGCTCCCCCGTGTCCGCCGGCGCCCGCCCGGACAGCCGGACCCCCGGACGGCCGTCTTCGGCCAGCTGTGCCAGGCTCGGCAGCCCGTGCCGCAGCCACCGGCCGAGCGGAGTGGTGCCGTCCCCGGACCCGGAACTCAGCAGCGCCTGCATCGCCCCGCACCCGGAGTGCCCGCACACCGTGATGGACCGCACCTTCAGCACGTCCACCGCGTACTCGATAGCGGCCGCCACCGAGTCATCGCCGTTCTCCTCACCCGGAAGGGGGACCAGGTTGCCGACGTTGCGCACCACGAAAAGATCACCCGGACCACTGGCGGTGATCATCGACGTGACGAGACGGGAATCGGCGCAGGTGAGGAAGAGCTGCGACGGCCGCTGTCCCTCGCGTGCCAGCCTGGCCAGCTCTTCCCGCACCAGGGGCGCGGTGTCGCGCTGGAACACGCTGATCCCGCGGGCGAGTTCATGACCGGCACCGGCCGGTCTGCCGCCGCCCCACCGGGCGAGGCCCGACCTGACGAGGCCCGGTCTGTGGCCGTGACGCACGCGCGGCTCGGGTTGCTGCCCTTGCTCCGATCCGTGGCCGTGCTCGGGTTCGTGGCCTTGCTCCGGTGAGCGCAAGCCCACGCGGTAGCCGGTCAGCTCGGCTGAGCCGCCCTGCGCGGTGTGGGCCCTGCGCCAGTCCCGCAGTGACTCGTACGCCGCGTGGTCCATGAACGAACCGGCCAACTTCACCACGGCATGGGCGCCTTGGGGTACGAGATGCAGGGCTCTGCTGAGCCGGGGCACCGCCAGGAACGTCAGCTGCCCTCTTACGTGTACGTGATGGACTCCTCCCTTCTCTTCATGGGTGATGCTGGTGCGGGCGAGGCGGTGCAGGGCGACGGCGACGGCCACGGCGACCCCGAGGACCACACCCTCCAGGACGCCGAGGAGCGCCACGCCGAGGGTGGTGACGGCGTACACCACGACTTCGCGGTGGCGGGTCACCGCGCGGATGTGGTGCAGGGACACCATCTGGATGCCGACGGCCATCACCAGGGCGGCGAGCGAGGCGAGCGGGATGAGATCCAGGACCGGGACCATCAGCAGCGCGGCGACTACTACGAAAACGCCGTGCAGCATCGTGGAGTTCCGGCTGACGGCACCGGATTGCACATTCGCCGAACTGCGCACGGCGACCCCCGCGACCGGCAGTCCGCCGAGCGACCCGGAGACGATGTTGGCCGCGCCCTGACCGAGCAGCTCGCGGTCCAGGTCGGACCGGCCGACCCTGGACTGGGGTCCGGGGCGGCCGGCCACCAGCTTGTCCACGGCGACCGCGCCCAGCAGCGACTGCACGCTGCACACCAGCGTGGTGGTGAGCACGGCGGCGACGATGCCGAGCACCGGCCCCTCGGGCAGGCCCGCCAGGGCATGGCTGCTCCAGGACGGCAGGTCGACCCGGGGCAGGGTGAGCCCGGTGAGCCAGGCGGTCGCGGTGGCACCGGCGACGGCGACCAGGGCTGCCGGGACCGTGCGCAGCAGACGGCCCGCTCTGCCGGGGATCCGGGGCCAGCCGAACAGCAGGGCCAGGGTCAGCGCGCTCATCGTCACGGCGGCCGGTTGCAGGTTGGCCAACTGGGCGGGCAGCGCGCGGACATTGGCGAGGACCGAGCTCTGCGGGTTGCCGCCGAGGACGATGTGGAGCTGGGCGACGGCGATGGTGACGCCGATGCCGGCGAGCATGCCGTGCACCACGGCCGGGCTGACGGCGAGCGCGGTGCGGGCCACGCGCAGGCAGCCCAGGCCCAGTTGGGCCAGTCCGGCGAGGACGGTGATGCCGCAGGTGGCCCGCCAGCCGTAATGGTGGATCAGATCGGCGGTCACCACGGTGAGCCCGGCGGCCGGGCCGCTGACCTGGAGTGGGCAGCCGCCGAGCCGCCCGGCGACCAGTCCGCCGACGGCCGCCGCGACCAGCCCGGCCTGGAGCGGTGCGCCGGTGGCGAGGGCGATGCCGAGGGAGAGCGGCAGGGCGATCAGGAACACCGAGACGGACGCGGACAGGTCGGCGCCCTGCACCCGGAAGCGGCGGCGCGGGGGTGTGGGTGGGCTCTGCGGCCGGTCGGCGCTCTTGGTGCGCTGGGGACTTGTGGCTCCGGCTCGGTCTCCGGTCCGGGCCCCAGCTCGGGCTCGGGCTCGGGCTCCGACTCGGGCGAGGCCGAGGCTCTCGGGGTGGGCGGGTACGCAGGCTGATGACATGTTTCCCGTCTCCTCCGGGCAGCGCGGTCGCGGATCAGGGGGTCCCCTCGCCAGAGGGCTGGGGCTCGGTCGCGGCCGTGGGTCACGGCGTGCAGCAGCGGGATGAATCAACACTCAGTAAACGAATCGTAATGCAGGGTAAAGGTCAAGCATGGATTTTCTGTGCAAATGGGGCACTTCTTCACCTTCATGGGTGAAGTGAGCAGTTCATCGGCTTGTCGTATTAATCCCTCTCTCGGGCCTATGCGATCTTTGCGGCGCTGTCGGCGCATACCCGGCACACCGCCATAAAACGCCGTGAGCGGCGTTTGCCGAGAGAAGGAAGAAGGTGGGCGGAATTGGCCGCCACCCAGAGGATCGCCGTCGGCGCCGTGGCCGCCGCGGCCTGTGCCGCGTCGCTGGCGGGTTGCGCGACTGGCACCAACTCCAAGGAAGGGGCGTCCGGGCCGCAGAAGGGAGCGCCGGCGCCCCAGAGCGTGGTCCGTCTGATCGGCGACGGTTCCACCGCGTACACCGGGGCGCAGCCGCATCTGCCCCGGCCGGAGAAGCTCCAGCCCGGTGAGAAGCCCCCGCAGTTCGTGGTGTTCTCCTGGGACGGTGCGGGCGAGGACAGCCAGAAGCTGTTCTCGCACTTCCGCAAGGTCTCCAAGGAGAACAACGCGACCATGACGTACTTCCTCAGCGGCGTCTACATGCTGCCTGAGGAGAAACGTGACCTCTACCGTCCGCCGCAGCACTCGCCCGGCCGCTCCGAGATCGGCTTCAACGACGAGCAGGGCATCGCCGACACCGTCAAGCAGCTGCGGCTGGCGTGGCTGGAGGGCAACGAGATCGGCACCCACTTCAACGGGCACTTCTGCGGCCCCGACGGGGGTGTCGGCGAGTGGTCGGTGGCGGAGTGGAAGAGCGAGATCGCCCAGGCCAAGCAGTTCGTCAAGAACTGGAAGACCAACACGGGCAGGAAGAACGCCTCACCGCTGCCCTTCGACTACGACAAGGAGCTCATCGGCGCCCGCACCCCCTGCCTGGAGGGTCAGAAGAACTTCACCAAGGCGGCGAGCCAGTTGGGCTTCCGCTACGACACCAGCGGTGTCAACGACCAGGTCTGGCCCAAGAAGAGGGAAGGGCTGTGGGACCTGTCCATGCAGCTCGTCCCCTTCCCCGGCCACTCCTTCGAGCAGCTGACCATGGACTACAACTTCATGGTCAACCAGTCCGGCACCTCCACCCAGGGCGACCCCGACAAGTACGACTACTGGGGCGACCAGATGCGCGACGGACTGCTCCAGGGCTTCAACCGGGCGTACAACGGCAACCGCGCGCCGCTCGTCATCGGCAACCACTTCGAGTCCTGGAACGGCGGCACCTATATGCGTGCCATCGACGAGGTCGTCGGGAACGTCTGCAACAAGCCCGAGGTGCGCTGTGTCTCCTTCCGGCAGCTGGCCGACTGGCTGGACGCCCAGGACCCGCAGGTCCTGGCGAGACTGCGCACCCTGAACGTGGGCGAGGCCCCGCGTCAGGGCTGGGCGTCCTTCCTCTCCGGGCATCCCGCCCCGGCCCCGAAGGGGGTGCCCGGGGCGCCGGCGATCAAGCAGTAGGCGGCGGGCCGGGGCCGACGCCCCGCCGGCGGAGTGCTTACCTCCGTCAGACGGGTGCCGCCACTTCCTCGCCGAGCACGAAGCCGGGGTCGATCTGCGCCGCCAGGTCGACCCCGGTGCGCTCATTGCCCCACGACTCGGCGTTCTTCAGATGGAAGTGGACCATCTGTCGGGTGTAGCGCTCCCAGTCCCGCAGCTCGTACGTCGCGTCGGCGGCGACCTTGAGGGTGCGCAGGGCACGGGAGTTGGCGTCCTCCAGGAGCTGGAACCGGGGCGGGCGGCCCTTCTCCATGGCGCGTACCCAGTCCGAGTACCCGACCGTGACCAGCAGGTCGTCCCCGACCTCCGCGCGGAGGAAGTCGATGTCGTCCTGCCCCTGCACCTTGTTGCCGACGACCTTCAGCACGACGCCGAAGTCCCGGGCGTACTCCTTGTACTGGCGATAGACGGAGACCCCCTTCCGGGTCGGCTCGGCGACGAGGAACGTGATGTCGAAGCGGGTGAACATGCCGGAGGCGAAGGAGTCCGAACCCGCCGTCATGTCGACCACGACGTACTCGTCGGGGCCGTCGACGAGGTGGTTCAGGAACAGCTCCACCGCTCCCGTCTTGGAGTGGTAGCAGGAGACCCCCAGGTCGGCGTCCGTGAAGGGCCCGGTGACCATCAAACGGACGGCGCCGCCGTCGAGTTCCACCGGGCGCGCACAGGCGTCGTACACCGGATTGGGCTCCCGCACCCGGACCAGCCGCGAGCCCGCACCGGGCGGGGTGGTCTTGATCATCGTCGCGGCGGAGGCGATGCGCGGGTTGTGTCCGCGCAGATAGTCCTTGATCACGGAGAGCTGCTCGCCCATCGCGGGCAGCGCCGCCGACTCCGTCTCATCGAGGCCGAGCGCGGGGCCCAGGTGCTGGTTGATGTCGGCGTCGATGGCGACGACCGGCGCGCCGGCGGCCGCGAGATGGCGGATGAGCAGGGAGGAGAGCGTTGTCTTGCCGCTGCCGCCCTTCCCGACGAAAGCAATTCTCATGTGCACGAAGAGTAGTCAAGTGATAGCGGCATGTGTCGGCCTAAGTGAAGAAGACCACTCCTTCGTGGAGGGGCGGGCATGAGGTTTGTAGGGTCGTACTCATGAGTACGACAGGTGCGACCGCCGATCCGCTCGCGGCCCTGGGCTCGCTGCCCGGTGTGGCCGAGTCCGTGGAGTCCGTGCGCAAGGCCGTGGACCGGGTCTACGGGCACCGGGTCATGCGACGCCGCAGCAACGCCGTCACTTCCGAGGCCGCGCTGCGCGCCGCCCGGGGCAGCGCGGCGCTGTCCGGCGCCGACTGGGCACTGGAGGAGGTCCGGCGGCGCACAGACTTCGGTGTCGACGACGACGCGCGTGTGGTGGGCGCGGCCCTGCGGCTGACCGCCGAGGCGGGCCAGCTGCTGTCCATCTGGCGGCAGTCACCCCTGCGCGTGCTGGCCCGGCTGCACCTGGTGGCGGCCGCGACCGATGACGACGAGGTGGGCCGGCCGCGCCGTGCCGCTGAAGGCGTCGACGAGCCGCTGATCGAGCTGCCGCTGCCGGACGCCGACGAGGTGTCGGGGCGCCTCGACGGGCTCTCTGGGCTGATCATCGCCGGGAGCTCCGCGCCCGCGCTGGTGACGGCCGCCGTGGTGCACGGCGAACTGCTCGCGCTGCGGCCCTTCACCTCGCACAACGGGCTGGTCGCGCGTGCCGCCGAGCGGATCGTGCTGATCGGTAGCGGCCTCGACCCCAAGTCGGTCTGCCCCGCCGAGGTGGGCCACGCCGAACTGGGGCGCGCGTCCTATCTGGCGGCCCTGGACGGCTATGTCTCGGGCACTCCGGAGGGCATGGCGGCCTGGATCGCGCACTGCGGCCGCGCGGTCGAACTGGGGGTGCGGGAGTCGACCGCGGTGTGCGAGGCGCTCCAGCGCGGGGCGGCGTAAGGGGCTCGCAAGGCTGCGGAAAAGGGTTGCGGCGGTACGAGTCCTCGTACCGCCGCTGGCATGTTCACCCGGTTACCAGGCGTCCTCGAAATGTCGCCCATCAGGTCGGGTACTTTGCCCGTCACCTGGTGCGGCTGGCCCGTAATCGACGGGTCGACGTCGCGTGGGTGCCCGATGTCCATGCTCGGTCCGTGGGGCCAGATGCGTTTTAAAGGTGATCCTCGCGGATGTCCTTTGGTCTCGCGGGCCGCTAACCCCTTTGTACTGCAAGACTGGAGCAAGCGGAACCCCTGCCTGCAGTTCTTTACTTTTGGGTTCAAAGACGTACTAAGTCGAACTAAAGGTGCCAATGGGCCGTCTATGGGCCGAACGGGTGAAAGTCGGGGCGGGTTGCCGGTTCAGACGATCGAGTTCCGGCGCCGGCTCGCGTACCAGACCAGGCCCGCGGTGGCGGCCGCCGCTCCTATCGCTGCCGCGGCGACCAGGGCCGGGCGCGGGGGAGCGGAGATTCGCTGCTTGAGCCGTACCGGACGGTGGAAGTCCAGGATCGGCCAGTCCCGCGCGAGGGCCTCACGGCGCAGCGCCCGGTCCGGGTTCACGGTGTGCGGATGTCCGACGGCCTGGAGCATCGGGAGGTCGGTCACCGAGTCGCTGTACGCGTAGCAGCGTTCGAGGTCGTACCCCTCGGAGGCGGCCAGCTCCCGGACCGCCTCGGCCTTCGTCGGACCGTACGCGTAGTACTCCACCTCGCCGGTGTAGCAGCCGTCGTCGCCGACGACCATGCGGGTGGCCACCACCCGGTCGGCGCCCAGCAGTTCGCCGATCGGCTCGACGACCTCGGCGCCCGAGGTGGACACGATGACGACGTCCCGGCCGGCCCGGTGATGCGCCTCGATGAGGGAGGCGGCCTCGTCGTAGATGATCGGGTCGATCAGGTCGTGCAGGGTCTCGGCGACGATCTCCTTGACCTGCTGGACATTCCAGCCACGGACCAGACCGGACAGGTATGCGCGCGTGCGCTCCATCTGGTCGTGGTCCATACCGCCGACCAGGAACACGAACTGGGAGTACGCGTTGCGCAGCGCCGCCCTGCGGTTGATCAGACCGCCTTGGTAGAAGGACTTGCTGAAGGTGAGCGTGCTCGACTTCGCAATGACCGTCTTGTCCAGGTCAAAGAAGGCCGCTGTGCGGGGCAAGGAGTGGTTTTCCACCCCCTGAGCATAGGGGCCCACCATTCGGCGTAAGGTGCGGCGCGTGGGTTTGCCTGAGAGGGCTCTCGGGTACACCATGGAAGTCACGGATCGTTCGCGACCGTGCTAACCCGGTCCGGCTCCTCCCCCCCCGAGTCGGCCGTGGAGACGACCCCCACTCTCCCCCCCGGTGGGGGTCGTCGCATGTCCGGACGCATTTTTCCTCTCCTCTCCGGGCCCTGAGACCTTGGTTGGGCGGCTGCGGCCGCCCGTCTCGCATACCCGCGATCCGTCACGTTGGGTAACCGTAGTGCTGCTCTGTGGAAGTCGCACAGAGCCCAGAACGGGCCTCACCGGTATGGGTGACAGCGATATTCACAACCATCGAGTTGTCCACAGTTTTGGACCAAGATCCACACGATTTCCGGGTTCGCTGCACCGTGATTCCAGCGCGCTCCGGCGGCGGCGAGTTCATGGCCGGTTCCGATTGTCGGGCGCCAATGGCCGGTTTCTGTCGGCCGTGCATATGGAGGCCGCCTGCCGGCTCTTCACACGTATGGGAATCGCGTGGCCGCCGAGGCCCCGCGCGAGAACGCAGCCAAGGGGGAAGCTCACGTGGCCGGAACTGTCACCCACGAACCACCGTCCGCCGCCTCGGGACGGCCCGGACGCCCGATGATCGTCACCGAGGACGCCGAACTCCTCGATGACCTGTTGCGCCTGTGCGCGGCGGCCGGCGCCAAACCCGAGGTCCACCACGGGCTACCGGAACGCGGCGGCGGCTGGGAGTCCGCCCCGCTCGTCCTGGTCGGCGACGACGCCGCCCGCCGGGTGCGCGGGGCCGCGCGCCGGCGCGGGGTGGTGCTGGTCGGCCAGGACCAGGACGACCCCGATGTGTGGAAACACGCCGTGGAGATCGGCGCGGACCACGTCCTGATGCTGCCCGACGGCGAGCAGTGGCTCGTGGACCGGATCGCCGACGTCGTCGAGGGCGTGGGCCGCCCGGCCCTCACCGTCGGGGTGATCGGCGGCCGGGGCGGGGCTGGTGCCTCCACGCTGGCCTGCGCGCTGGCCGTCACCTCCGCGCGGGAGGGACTGCGCACCCTCCTCGTGGACGCGGATCCACTGGGCGGCGGAATCGACGTACTCCTCGGCGCCGAGACGGCCGAGGGCCTGCGCTGGCCCGCGTTCGCCGCCTCACGCGGCCGGCTCGGCAGCGGCGCCCTGGAGGAGTCGCTGCCGGAACTGCACTCGCTGAGGATCCTCAGCTGGGATCGCGGCGACAGCGTGGCGATCCCGCCGCCCGCCGTGCGCGCGGTGCTCGCCGCCGTCCGCCGGCGCGGCGGCACGGTCGTCGTCGACCTGCCGCGCCGCCTGGACGACGAGGTCGCCGAGGTCCTCACCCAACTCGACCTCGCCGTCCTGGTGGTCCCCGCCGAACTCCGCGCGATCGCCGCCGCCGGGCGGGTGGCGGCCACCGTCGGCATGGTCGTGCGCGACCTGCGGGTGGCGGTACGAGGCCCGTACGCACCGGGACTGGACGACCGCGAGGTGGCCCGGCTGCTCGGCCTGCCCCTGGCGGGCGAAGTTCCCGTCGAACCGGGCCTGTCCCGCCCGCACCGGAAACCGCCGGGATCCGCCGCACGCGGACCGCTGGCCCGCTTCTGCAAGGGCTTCTTGGAGCGCACGCTGGTCGAAGCGGGTGGCGTATGAGGCCCGGCAGCGCGGGCACGGACGGCCCGGCCCTGCTCGACGGGGTCCGGCGCTGGCTCGCCGAGAGCGGAGCCGAACCGACCCCGGCGCGCGTGGCGCAGGCGCTGCGCGCCCAGGGCAGGGTGCTCGGCGACGCGGAAGTCCTCGGCGCGGCCGAGCGGTTGCGCTCCGAACTGGTCGGCAGCGGCCCCCTGGAACCGCTGCTCGCCGATCCCACGGTCACCGACGTCCTGGTGTCCGCCCCGGACCGGGTCTGGGTGGACCGCGGCGGCGGACTGGAACTGACCCCGGTCGCCTTCCCGGACGCGGCGGCCGTACGACGCCTCGCGCAGCGGCTGGCCGCGGTGGCCGGGCGGCGCCTGGACGACGCACGGCCCTGGGCGGACGCCCGGCTGCCCGACGGCACCCGCCTGCACGCGGTCCTGCCCCCGGTGGCGGTCGGCTGCACCTGCCTGTCCCTGCGGGTGGTGCGACCGCGGGCGTTCACGCTCGACGAACTGGTAGCGGCCGGGACCGTGCCACCCGGCGGCGACCGGGTCCTGCGCGCGCTTGTGGCGGCCCGGCTCTCGTTCCTGGTCAGCGGTGGCACCGGCACCGGGAAGACGACCCTGCTGAGCGCGCTGCTCGGCCTGGTGGGCCCGGGGGAGCGGATCGTGCTCGCCGAGGACTCGGCGGAGCTCAGGCCGGAACACCCGCACGTCGTGCGGCTGGAGACCAGACCCGCCAACCAGGAGGGGGCCGGCCTGGTCACCCTGGAGGACCTGGTCCGGCAGGCGCTGCGGATGCGCCCCGACCGGCTGGTCGTCGGCGAGGTGCGCGGCCCCGAAGTGGTGCATCTGCTGGCCGCGCTCAACACCGGGCACGAGGGCGAGTGCCTGCCCTAAGCGTACATGAGAGAGGCGGCTCAGCGAAGAAGCGTGGACACGCCCAACTCCGCTGGTCACAGCCCTAGTTGGCCTCAGTCCCAGCGCCCTTGCGGCACGGGCTCAGCCAGCCACGAAGTACCCACGGCCGCTGACGACGTACACCAGCCCCTCAGCGCGCAGGCTGGCCAGGGCGCGGGTAGCGGTCGACTGCGACACGTCGAATTCAGCAGCAAGCGCCACAGTGCCCGGCAGTCGCTCACCGGGGCGATAGGTGCCAGCGCGAATGCGTCGCCTGATCTCTGCCGCTAGCTGTGGCCAGTGCGGCTCAGCCCTATTGATCTCCACCTAGTCAGCCTGCGAGCAATTCACCCAACGCGCTATCGAGGTAGTCAGGTACCGAGGTAGTCTGAGCAGGACAAAAAGGCGCCCCGGCGGGAAGGGTGGAAGCTTCCGCGCCGGGGCTTACCGACTGGATTGGAGTCGGCATGGCTGAGCCTATCGACGGACAGCGTGGAGCCAACCCCGTGGAGATGCACGAGCGCTTGCGGCGCCTGCCGTGGACGAGCCTGGACGGCAAGGCGGAGTACGTGACACCGGGCGGCGGCGTGATCAACCAGATTGCCGACAGCACCGAAGCCCACATCATCAGCATGGCGCGCGAGGATGCAGCCAGCGCGCTGGTCATATTGGAGCGCCCGGAAGCGAGCCGCGCTGAACTCGCCGAAGTCGTAGGCAAGTTGGCCAGCGCAGTGAATGACGTTGCCCACGTGGCGGAGCTGCGCGGCGAACGGCTCAATGAGCCTGCGTATGACGTGGCGACACGAGCGCTGGCGGCAGCGTTGCGCAAATCGCTCCCAGGGTGGGGACATGAGTGAGCGCACCGTTCCGGAATCAGCTGTCATTTGGTACACGCTGGCAAGCGGCATGCTGGAAACCCCTCTCAGCGCGGACGAGGCAAATTACGTCCTGGCACGCGTAGTTGAGTCGCTGGGAGAGGTGTTGCCGCTAGCGATTGCTGCCGTCGACCCCAGCCGGACCGCTGATCTTCAGTCATGGCGAGAGGCGGCGGCAGAAATCAGCGCGGCAATGCAGCAGATGCGAACATAGGCACGCGCCAGAGAAGCCCCGTAGCGGCTCCAGGAAATATCCAGGGGCACTACGGGGCTTCGTCGTGTGCTCAGCGGCAATTTCGGGCGCTTAAGGCTGGGCTTGCAGAAACGCGTCACACAGCGACGGCATAGGATGCATCATCGTCCTATGCTTGCGAATCTGTTGCCAGGGTTGCGCCACTTCCGTACGCCGTTCGCTGTTGGGGCGTTGCTAGCGTTCCAAATTTGGCTAATCTTCGGAAATTCGTTGCCTGCACGCGGTCAGGCACACGGGATCTTGCACCGCATGTATTCGCTAGGAGAGACAGCGGGAAGGCCGATCGTTACCGCCGTTATTGCTTTCCTGCTTTACCTTATCGGCGACATTGCGAAACTGACATCAGATCAATTCGCGAAAATCACCAAACAACTGCACAAGAAATTCGACCTTCTGTCTTACGAATCGGGCCTCAGACTCGTTCTCTTCGCGATTACGGCTTACCCAATCGTCGCAAACGCGATCCCAACTGAAGAAGTTAATGACTTGGCGCGTAAAATGAGGACGGAGTTCCCTGCGTTGCGTGTACGTCTCATTGCGAGTCATGGAGACATTTACCTAGAACAGGATCGTCTGAACTCGGAGGCCGAGTTTCGGTTGAACGTGGCTCTATTTTCGATTAGTAGTTGGTTCGTTCTAGCCGCCGCCTGGTCACCCTGGTTTCTCTTTGGCCTGGTTGCTTCAGGAATCTTGTACCGAAATGGTCTCCGCGCACTACGCGAGGCTAACTCCCTCATCGTAGAAGCTGTTGTTGGACGACTTATCACATCAGACTTTTACGAGGGTGCGGCACAGCATGCCCAGGGGGGTGACCGAAGTGTACGCGCCCAAGGCAGTGATGATGTGGCGCGCTGAAAACAGCAGACACGTTGCCGACGCGTAGCAGAAGTGCCGGGAGTCAATCGAGCGCCAACCTGTATTCCGCGCTGTAGCTCAAGAACATGGCAGCGAGCAGGGCCGACCATTTCAGGATGGAATCGGTTTTCAATGTCTCATTTTCCAATTTATGGGCCGGAGCCGGCTGAAAATTGGCCCCTCTACGCGGAATCGCCGTCGATTTTCGCCGCGTAGCGTTTCGCCGCATCCGCTGTAAGGAATTCATGAGTGGCATTCTCGGCAGCCACGCGCCGGATCATGTCCGCTTCCGCCTCGCTGAGCATGACGTGCGCCAGCAGGAACGGGATTCCAAGCTGAGGCAACAGCGCCAGCGAATCGGCCAGACCGCCGTACGGGAACGCCTCGCGGGGGCTAGGAGCGTTCTTAGTGTGACGGCGTAGGGCAATGCCCCTGGAAAGCCTCTCGACGAGGCGGTACGATCCTGCGTTATGGACGCAGGACTAGCAGCCGTATGCGGTGCGCTGGCGGGCTCGCTTGGCACAATTGGCGCAGCGCTAGCTTCCGGGCGCGCGCAAAGGGCAGGTGTCGAAATTGCTGCACGCGCAGATCATCGAAAGTCCCGGCGTGAGCCGCGAGAAGCCGTGTACAAGAAGTTCATAGCTTCCGTTGTTGTCTTATTCGACTGGGAGTACTACGACGACGAGCCCAACCAGGATGACGAGCTACACCAGCTATTGCTAGTCATCAGGGATGCATGGTCAGACGTCGCTCTCGCTGGACCGACAAAGATCACAGCTCCGTCTGAACGTGTCGTGGATGCGTGCGTCGCCTTTCGCAGAGCGGTACGAGAGAGAGCCGGGAATGATTTCCGGACACCCAGGACATGGGTGTCCAATGCACGCGACGAAATATCAGCGCAACTTGCCCTATTCGTGGATGCTGCCCAGATAGCACTGGACGATGACGGGTCGCGTCGCCGATTCAGGGGGTAGGCGGTTTCCGCTATTAAAATGGCCGGTCGGCTCGACTAGCGTGCCAGGAAAGCGCCATGAACCGACCGACCAACCAGGCCCGCACAAACCCGAGGTCAATTACGCTAAGTTTGCTGACGGGGCGTCAGGTATGGGCTCGCCGGCCCGGATTTCGCATCTTTATGCAGAAATCGACGGCTATTTAACTAGACCCCCCGGGTCAGAATTTCGCAGTGATGTTTCTCGCCATGGGGGCCGGGTCCCTGGGGCGCAGGCCGCTGGAGTCTCGATGGCGCCCCCCCCTCTCGCATACATATGCGGAATTACCGCATATCCGGTGGCCTAACCCGACTGCGTAGCGTCACCATTCCCGCTGATGGAATGGTCAGCGGTGGCGCCGGTCGGCGCTCCCTGGTGGGTCAGTCGATAGAGCGCCTTGAATGCGCCGAGTACCGCCATGCGCTCGTAAGGATCTCTCGGCGTAACGGTGGTGCTTTCCAGCGTCCGCAGCGCCGAAAGGGCAGCAATGTTTGTTGTCATCGGTGTTCCCCTTCCTAAGAAAGAGAGCCACTGTGTCAGAGCGTTACCCCAACACAGTGGCTCTCAGTTCATGTGTGCGTCAGCGCTTAGGCAAGGACCTGGTTAAGGCCCGTGCCGCTGATAACGCTGATGGACTGCGGGTAACGCGCAGCCTGAAACGCCGCATAGTTGTGCAGTCGCAGGAACAGCGAGAGCTGGTTCGCATAAGTCTGCTGGAAAGCACCCGGCTGAATAACGCCTTCCCACGCATAGACGTCATCGGCCTTAAGGACAATGATCCGGTCCTCGTCGCTGCCCGTGCCCTTGTTGGTCGGAATGTTCGGGTCCAGATAAACCGGCAGACCAGCAAACGTGCCCACCGGGCCCTCAGCGTTCAGATCCGGGCCGAGCAGACCAGGCGCGTTAAAGGCACCGCCAGCCGCAGGCACGATAACCGGCCGGTTGCTGGTGTCGACCTGCGCCAGCGCCCATGCCCAACGGCGAGGGTGCATGACGATTGCCGTGGGCGCTGCGAATCGCGTAGACCAAATCTTGGAAATTGCGCTAGCCACAGCGGTGTAAAGGCTTCCGGTTCCCGTCAGCGTCGTACCGGTGAACGTCACGGAGTTAGTACCGGCCACCGTCAGAATGCCGGTCGGCTGGCCAGCGGAGCCGGAGCCAGTCAGGTACAGCGAATCGAGATTCTGAGCGTACGCGGCGGCCAGATCCGAAAGGATTACCTCATCCGTCCGAATGGGGCTCTGCTCAATCATCTGAAGAGACGCCACCTGCCCACCGGCCACGGTGAAAACCGGGGCGCTGATAGACGTGGTCTGCATGTCAGTGACCTGAATTTGCGTATTCTGCGTGCCCTGAACAGCCGTCGCAGTTCCGCCGGAAACCTTCGGAATATTGATCACGTCCGTGCCAGCGGGCAGCGGATTGGTGGTCACCAGGTCGGCAAAGGTCCGGTGAGGTCGGGCGTAGCGGACGTACTGGTCAACGATCCACGCGGGAGGCACGAATTCGCCGCCGCTACCGTCGGTCGTGTTGATACCGACCGACGATCGCTGTTCGGCGTTGTTCCGCTCCAGCCGCTTACGCGCCTCGCTGTCGCCGGTCTGCGCAACGCGCGCAAGGTCGAGGAAATAGGAATTCCGGCCCTCGCGGGGATAGGTGGTCGGCTCGGTAACGCGGGCGGAAGCGGTCAGCATAGATGCTCCAGAGTGGTTGTTACGGGCGGCAGGGGCGTAGCGGACAGCCATAGGGGCGGCGGCATCGTCAGCGCGCTGCTGCTCTTCAAGTTCGGTAATGCGCTCATCGAAAGCGCGTATTTCAGCCTCGATGCCGTCGAACATCGTGCGCTGACCGGTTGTCATTCCCTTGCTGCGCTTAGCGTCAGCGAGAATGGCGTCCAGGGCATCGCGCTTGTCGCTGCGGCGTGCCTTGATCTGAGCAATCATCGTTGCTCGGTCCATACTTAGTCTCGTTTCTTCGCGAAGAAAGCCGGTACGCCTCGCTACGGCCAGCGGCAGTGTGTGGATTCGCACGGTGCGGCTACGCAGTGCGGCGCCGTAGCTCACGCTCATAAGCGGCACGGCACGGCTTACAGCGGTAGTGGTGCTGGCGTTCCCGATGCTTTCGGGGCGCTGGCGTGAATTCGCTGACGTGCTTGTAGCGTTCGCATGCTGCACAGCGCAGGAGCGGCCAGCTATGCGCGTCGGAATTCGAGGACATTGGAGATCTCCGCGCGCGCAGCGCTGTGCTCGGCAGGCGTAACGCTGCTCAGCTTGTCCACCAGCGTGCGGGCATCATCACGCGAAAGCCCACGACGCATAAGCGCGTCGACAAAATCGCTCTTGGCGTCTTCGCTGCGCTGGTGCATATCGCGGGTGCCGGTCTCAAGATTGGTCATCAGGTTCACCCCCCTGCGGCCGGTCGACGTGCGCGATAGGCCATTACGGCACCGCCCAACTGGCGCTCTACCGTCGCGCGGCGCAGCTCCGTTCCGGCGTTGATCAACATGCAGAGGAATTCGACGTCCGGATTTACCGCACCGTCGACAACAGCGCCGGTTTCCTCGATGTGGTCAATGACCTGATTGGTGAGCCGGTTTAGTTTCTGACGGAGCGTCAGGCTGTATTCCACCGTTTCATCGTCCGGCTGACCAGCGCGCGGAGTCTGTGACGGACCAGGCTTAGGAGAAAAATGGCGCCGCTCAATCTCTTCACTCATATGGGTTGGTTTTCTTTGTTAGTTGGGTGCGGCGCCGCTCAGCAGCGAGCCGGAAAAGAAAAATGCCCGGCGCGGGAATCCCCACTAGGCGGCAACCTGGGGACTCCTGCACCGGGCAAGATCTAGGGTGCGAGGGTTGCCGCTCTCGCTGTCGGGTGGGCAGTGCTCAAGCCCCGGGGAAAAGGAAGCCGTAGGCATCTCTCCCGGGGGCGAGCAATGCGCACCCTCAATGCCACTGGAGCGCAAGCACTTCGCGCGCTGGGCACTTTTGGTACCCAATCCGAAGATCACCGAGAGACTTTACTCAGAGATTGCAAATGCATTGCCTAAACATGGGAATTGCAGCGTGCCAGCGGATAGGGGGTGCAGTGCCGGAAGCGCTGAGAGGCTTTGTGGGCGGCTTGGAGAGGCTGGCCGGAGGCATTGACCGGAGGGGCTGTCAGCGGGCCGGAGAACGGCGCACAGGGCCTCTGCGGGCCACCTCTTGGCATTCCGCCAGTTCCCCGGTTGGTCGGCTGCACAGCGCGGGTGGCCGCTGAGTGGCGAAGTGGTGTTTGTGGTCCTCAGTTTGGGTCCTCTATAGAGTTTCTTATGTCTTATTGATTACACGTCTCAAAACACCACTACATCACTAGGGCACCACTCTGCGCTGTCTGAGCTGGGAAGATAGGAACGTAGATGATGGTGCGTCAGGGGTCGCTTTCGTGTAGCTGCAATTTCCCCGGCTTTAATTCCAGGGATGCTCGGCCCGCCCCTCAGCGGCGCCGGAGATACGCAGCGCGGAAACGGCATGCGTCGCTGTGATACTTCGCCGGTCGGCCGGTCGCGCTGATTACAACGGTCTCCGAGCAATCCGGGTTTCCGCACTCTCGGCCCTTAACCTGCCCGCTGACCAGTACCTTTATCTTCAGGATGGTGTCCCATAGCTCTGCGGCGCTGGCATCCTTAGTGACCAGCGGCCAAGTCATTTCTTCGGCCTGGTCCAGCAGCCGGACAATCTCAGTGGCAGTCGCTTGGTTCATGGCGGGGTCCTTTCTCGGGTTTTCTGCGCTGTTGGCGTACACGAAAGGTGGTCCACGTAAAGCCGTGTGATTCCACGTTGTGCCGTGTGTTCCCACACCGGTTCGTGCAATTGCACGCTTGGGGCGTGTACTGCACGGCATTCCGTGTACATCGGTACTGGAGCGCAAACACTTCCTCGGATTAACGTGGAGAGCGGCCACTGCGACACATGCAAAAAGGGCCCTTCCCGGTTTCCCAGGAAGAGCCCTAACACGTTGATCAGGCAGCCACAGTGCGACGCTTCCGGCGCCTCTCGCCGTTGCGGATATCGGCATTGGCCACGATGTTGCGCGCGATCCTCACCAGATCGTATGCGCGCTCAGCGGCCAGCGGACCGCCCGTAATTGCGCTGTGGGCGCCTTGCTCGGCGCTGTCCAGCAAGCTGCGAAGTGCCTTGATTTCCTCGGCGCTCATGTGGACCCCTCTCCCGTTGGATGCGCCTTGCCCCCTCGCTGGAGCGCAGGCACTTCCTCGTAACTCCGTGGCGCTCTGCGGGCATGAGAGAGCCCCGGACGGGCGCCAGGGTCCATCCGGGGCTGTAAGCGGCTCAGCGAGGCGCACAGGGCATGAGAAAGCCCCGCCGGGCCGGAGGGACCCAACGGGGCTGAAAGAGGCTCAGGGGGCGCCTAGTCGAGTAGGCCGCTTTCCTCCATGGCTACGGCTGCAAGCGCGCCTGTCGCCGGGTCATCGCGCCACCATGCCGGACCCTCGAATTGGACGGAGACCCGCGACGGGTCGAATCGCTTAGGTGCGCCGGGAGTTGCCGGACGGACCACCACGCGCGTTCCCAAGTCGGCCAGCAAGCCCCGGCGCCCTTCCTCGTCGCGCCGCTCCCATTCGTCGGCCACGGTGCCGCCAGCGTCCACCCAACGGCCCTTAGCGTGAGCGGCTTCCGCCTGTAGTTCGGTCTCCCGCTTTTCCAGCGCGGTTAGCTGTCCGATGACTGCCCGTGCCGCAGCGCCGTTCGGGGTGAGACCCGCGAGGTTTCCCGCCAGCCGTTCAATCTGGCCGGATACTTCGGAGAGCTGGAGTACCGCGCTGCCGTCAGCTTCAGCCCAGCGCATAAGTGCCAGGCTGCCGAACCGCTCCAGATAATCGGCGGTCACCAACTCTTCGAGATTCCGGGCAATGATGACGTTCGGCCGGTGAATTCCTCGCTTACCCACGCCTGCCCGGCATACGTAGGTCGAGTAATCCTTGCCCTTCACCTCTCGCCGTTGCCGGTACATCGGCCCGTCACACTCCGAGCATTGCGCAATGTGCAGCAACAGGGCCTTGCCCGTCCGCTCACTGCCACGACCCTTGGCCTTACCGTCGAGAATGGCGCGTACGGCGGACCAGGTTTCAGCGCTGAGGATTTCCGGTCCCGCTGATACCGGCTTGCCCTCAGCATCCAATACCGGCTGATTCGTAAGCGCGCTCCGCTTTTCTCCGGGAACGGACTGCACAAGCCAGCCACGGACGGCGGGGGTATAGAGAACATCCCGTAGCGTCGTTGAGTGCCAGCGCTGCCCGCGCAGCTTCCGCCCGTCCCGCTGTCGGGCATGGTCAGCCGGAGGCAGAATTCCCCGGTCATTCAGGTCACGGGTAAGGCTGGTCAGTGATGCGCCGTGATTGATGAGCTTGTCTGCACAGTCCCGCAGAATTGCCGCCGCTGGCTCATCAATGGTCCATCGCTTGTTGTTGATCGGCCCGCTGACCGTGTAGCCGTACGGTGCGAGTCCCCCCAGGTGGTTTCCGCGTGAGCGGAAATGCTTCTTGCTGTCCGTGATCCGGGCCTTAATCATGTCCCGCTCGTACTCAGCGAAAGCGGCGAGAACATTGATGATGATGGAGGCGTTCTCCGGGGACACCACGCCATCGGCCGTGACAATCGTTGTCTTGGTCGAATTGGCAGCGCGCAAAAGTCGCTGGAATTCCAAGACGCTGCGCGCGTATCGGTCAAGCTTTGCGGCGAGCACGAAATCAGCGCGCGGAAGCCAGGAAAGAACCTCGCGCATTCCGGGCCGGTCTTCCAGGCGGCTTGCTCCGCTGACGTTTGTGTCCGTGGCGATGTGCACCACTTCCCATCCGCGCTGTTCGGCGTATGCCTTACAGGCGGCAATTCGGTGGTCTGGGGCTTCCTCTGCGAACAGGCGGGAGAGTCGGTCGTATATGACGCAGGTGGGCTTTCTCATGGTGTTGTCCCTGGAGCGCAACGGCTTCCCAACCCCGTGGAGGGTTAGGCGAGGCACTCGGGCGGCTGCGGCACGGTGCACGCCAACGCGGCCGCGGACGTCCCCGCGCGCCTGGAGGCACTCGGTACGGCCGCCGGGCTCGACCGGGCCGCCCTGCACAGCCAGTTGGCAGCCGCGCTGTCGGTGGTGCTGCACCTCGTGCGAGACCGCGCGGGCCGGAGGCGGATCGCCGAGGTGCATGTGCTGGAGCGGGATCCCTCCGGGCTGGTGCGGACGGTACCGGCGCTGCGCTGGGGCGCGGAGGCCTTTGTGCGTGAGCCGGGGTGGGAGCGGCTGCGGGGGCTGCTGCGAAGTGACCTGAGTGATCTGTGAGTCCGAAGTGACCGACTGGTCTGTGAGGCCGAGGTGACTGAGTCATCCGGTCTGAAGTGGCCCGAGTTGTCTGTGAGTTGAAAGGGGTTTGTGCGATGGGTGAGATGACGGTGAGCGCGGCCGTGGTGTGCGGTGGGGTCATGGCGTGGCTCCTGGCCGAACGGCAGCGCGAGGTACGGCGGGCGCGGCTGCTGCTAGCCGGAGGCGGGGCGGTGGCGGCCGGACCACCCTCCTGGGAGCAGACGGTCGGGGAACTGCGCCGACTGCGGGGCCGTTGGCGGGGTGAGTGGTGGGCCCTGACCGTCGGCATCGCGCTCGCCCTTCTTGCCGCGTCGGTGCTTCCGGTCCTCGCGGGGGCGGCCGGCGTGCCGGTGCTGCGCCGGCTGCGACTGGCCCGTCGGGCGAGGCGGATCCGTCAGGCGCACGCCGACGCGGTGATCGCGCTGTGCGGGGCGCTCGCCGGCGAGGTGCGCGCGGGACGGCAGCCCGGTGAGGCGCTGGTGCGGGCCGCCCGGGACTCCGGCGGGCTCGGCGAGGCCCAGGCGGCCGTGGTCGCGGCGGCACGCTTCGGCGGGGACGTGCCGGCCGCGCTCGCGATGGCCGCACGCCAGCCGGGCGCCGACGGCCTGCTGGGGCTCGCGGCCTGCTGGCGGGTGGCCGTCGACCAGGGCGCCGGGCTCGCGGCCGGCCTCGACCGCCTGGAGGCGGCCCTGCGCGCCGAGCGGGACCAACGCGCCGACCTGCGAGCCCAGTTGTCCGGCGCCCGGGCCACCGCGGTGCTGCTCGCCGCGCTCCCCGCCCTCGGGCTCCTGCTCGGCTCGGCCATGGGCGCCGACCCGCTGCGCGTACTGCTGCACACCGGGGCCGGGCTGGGCTGTCTGGCCGTCGGAGCGGTGTTCGAGGGCGCCGGGATGTGGTGGGCGGCCCGGATCGTGCGGGGAGCTGAGGCGGCATGAGCGCGGAGGTAGTCCACAGGCTGGGGGTGACGGTCGCGGCGCTGCTGGCCCTGGGCTGGTCGGCGTGGCGGCTGGAGACGGCCAGGCGCCGGCGCTGGGCCCGGCGCAGGGTGGCCGGACTGCTGGCCGTGGAGATGGCGGAGCGGCGATCCGACGTCAGCGGTGCCGTCCGCAGGTGGCTGCCGGCGGCCGGGGTGGTGTGCGGCGGCTGGGTGCTGGTCGGTGGGGTCGCCGGGGTTCTGCTGGGGCTGGGCGTCGCCGTGGGGCTGTGGCAGTGGCGGCTCCGGGAGGGAGACGCGGGACGAGTGGCGCAGGCCGAAGCGTCCCAGGCCGCTCGCCAACTCCCGCTCGCCTCCGACCTGCTGGCCGCCTGCATCGCCGCCGGGGCGGGCCCGGTGGTGGCAGCCCAGGCCGTCGGCGAGGCACTCGGTGGACCTGTCGGGGAAGGCCTCGCGCGGGGTGCGGCGGAGGTCCGGCTGGGCGGTGAACCGGCCGAGGCCTGGCGGCGGTTGGCGGCACTGCCCGGAGCCGCTGCCCTCGCCCGGTTGCTGGAGCGCGCGGACGAGTCCGGGCTGCCGGCGGCCACCCCGGTCGCCCGGCTCGCCGCGGACGCCCGCGCGGAGTGGGCCAGGAGCGCGACCGTACGGGCGCGACGGGCAGCCGTGCTGATCTCCGCACCGGTGGGGCTCTGCTTCCTGCCCGCGTTCATCGCGGTCGGCGTCCTGCCCGTGGTGATCGGGCTGGCGGGCGGGGTGATGCGAGGGGGTGGTGGATGAAGGGGGCGATAGCGGGCCGTCAACAGGAACTTGTTACTGAATTCAAGGGAGTCGAGATGTACCAGAAAATGAGGAAGTTGCTGCGCCGGGACGCGGGAATGGTCACGTCCGAGTACGCGATGGGGATCATCGCCGCCGTCGGGTTCGCGGCGGTTCTCTATGCGGTCGTGACCAGCGGGCAGGTCAGCGCGGAGCTCCAGAACATCGTGAAACGAGCCCTCAGTGCGCGGATGTGAGCCGGGACGCGGGACCGACCGCGGGTTCGTGACCGCGGAGGCGGCCGTGGTGCTGCCGGTGCTGGTGGCGTTCACGATGGCGCTGGTGTGGGGGCTGCTCGTGGTGGCCGCCCAGATCCGGTGCGTGGACGCCGCCCGCACCGGGGCGCGGGCCGCCGCGCGGCAGGACGCCGAGGACGCGGTGGTCGCCGTGACGAAGCAGGCGGCTCCGGAAGGAGCGAGGGTGACCGTCGGCCGGGAGGGCGACCGGGTGCGGGTGACGGTGGTGGCGAGGCCGCCGGTGCTGAACGGGTTGCCGTTCGAGGTGCGGGAGTCGGCGGTGGCGTTGGCTGAGGAGGCCGGGCCGTGAAACACCGGTATGCGGACCGGGGGTCCGCCACCGTCTGGAGCGTGGGGGCGATCGCCGTCCTGTGTGTGGTGTTCGGCGTCGTGCTCGGGCTGGGACAGGCCGTCGTGGTCCGGCATCGCACGGCCGGTGGTGCCGATATGGCGGCGCTCGCGGCGGCGGACCACTGGGCGGAGGGAACCGCGGCGGCCTGTGCCCGGGCGGACCGCGTCGCACGAGCACAGGGCACCCCGCTGACACGGTGCGTGATCGTGGGCGACGTCTCGGATGTGACGGCGGCGTCGGGTGGTGGGCCGTTCACGGCAGAGGTCCGGGCCAGAGCGGGCCCCTCCGCCGCTAGCCCTCCTCCGGTTTCTCCTCCGGTGCCCCCTTCAGCAGCACCGTGAGGAGCCGCACCGCGCCCCTCTTGTGCAACGGATCGTTCCCGTTCCCGCACTTGGGCGACTGGATGCAGGAGGGGCACCCCGCGTCGCACTCACACGCGGCGATCGCCTCCCGGGTGGCCGTGAGCCACGCGCGGGCCGTGTGGAACGCACGCTCCGCGAAGCCCGCGCCGCCCGGGTGGCCGTCGTAGACGAAGACCGTAGGCAGGAGCGTGTCGGGGTGCAGGGGGATCGACACGCCGCCGATGTCCCAGCGGTCGCAGGTCGCGAAGAGCGGGAGCAGGCCGATGGAGGCGTGTTCGGCGGCGTGCAGGGCGCCGCCGAGGATCTCCGGGCTGATCCGGGCCTCGTCGAGCTGGTCCTCGGTGACGGTCCACCACACCGCTCGGGTACGCAGGGTTCGAGGAGGGAGGTCGAGTTTCGTCTCGCCCAGCACCTCGCCGGTGATGAGCCGGCGGCGGAGGAAGGAGACCACCTGGTTGGTCACTTCGACGGAGCCGTAGCAGAGGCGGCCGTCGCCCCAGGGGACCTCGATGTCGGTGTCCAGGACGGAGATGGCCGTGGTGTCGCGGGCCACCGTGGAGTACGGCGGCTCGGCCTGTTCGACCAGCGCGACCGAGTCCTCCAGGTCCAGGGAGCGCACGAGGTAGGTGCGGCCCTGGTGAAGGTGGACCGCGCCCTCGTGGACCGTGGAGTGCGCGGCGCTCGCGTCCACCGTGCCGAGCAGACGGCCCGTGCCCGCCTCGACGACCTGCACCGGGCGGCCGCCCTCGCCGCGGATGTCGGTCAGCTCGGCGGCCCGCTCCCGCCGGGTCCAGTGCCAGGCCTTGGTACGGCGGCGCAGCAGTTTTGCGGCCTCCAGCTGCGGCAGCAGCTCCTCGCAGGCGGGACCGAACAGGTCGAGGTCGTCGTCGGTGAGCGGGATCTCGGCCGCGGCGGCGCACAGGTGCGGGGCCAGGACGTACGGGTTGTCGGGGTCGAGGACCGTCGATTCCACCGGTTGGTCGAACAGGGCCTCCGGATGATGGACGAGGAAGGTGTCCAGCGGGTCGTCGCGGGCGACCAGGACGGCGAGGGCGCCCTGCCCGGAGCGGCCCGCGCGGCCCGCCTGCTGCCACACAGAGGCCCTCGTACCCGGGTACCCGGCGATCAGTACGGCGTCCAGTCCGGAAACGTCCACGCCCAGCTCCAGGGCCGTGGTGGCGGCAAGTCCGAGGAGTTCCCCGGAGTGCAGGGCGCGTTCCAGGGCGCGCCGCTCCTCGGGGAGGTAGCCACCGCGATAGGCCGCGACACGCCGGGCCAGGGAACGGTCGACCTCGGCCAGCCGTTCCTGGGCGATGACGGCGATCAGTTCGGCGCCGCGCCGGGAGCGCACGAAGGCGACCGACCGCACGCCCTGCACGGCGAGGTCGGTCAGCAGATCGGCGGTCTCGGCGGTGGCGGTACGGCGGACCGGGGCGCCCTTCTCGCCGTGCAGCTCGGTCAGCGGGGGCTCCCAGAGGGCGAAGACCAGCTCGCCGCGCGGGGAGGCGTCGTCGGCGATCTCCACTACCGGCAGGCCGGTGAGCCGGCGGGCGGCGACGGCCGGCTCGGCGGCGGTCGCGGAGGCCAGCAGGAAGACGGGGGAGGCGCCGTAGCGGGCGCACAGACGGCGCAGCCGACGCAGCACCTGGGCGACGTGCGAGCCGAAGACACCCCGGTAGGTGTGGCACTCGTCGACGACGACGTACTTCAGGGATTTCAGGAAGGAGGACCAGCGGGGATGCCCGGGAAGTATCCCGCGGTGCAGCATGTCCGGATTGGTGAGCACGTAGTTGGCGTACTGGCGGATCCATTCCCGTTCCTCGTACGGGGTGTCGCCGTCGTACACCGCGGGGCGCACCGCGGTGCCCAGCGGTTGTGAAAGTTCCTTCACCGATCGGCACTGATCTGCCGCGAGTGCCTTGGTGGGCGCCAGGTAGAGGGCGGTGGCGCCGCGGCCGTTGGGCGCCTCGGAGCCTTCCAGGAGGGTGGAGAGGACCGGCACGAGATAGGCCAGGGACTTGCCGGAGGCGGTGCCGGTGGCGACCACCACCGAATCGCCGTCCAGGGCGTGCTCGGCGGCCAGGGCCTGGTGCTCCCAGGGATGCTCGATGCCGCACGCCTGCACCGCCGCGACGACCTCCGAACGAATCCGGTCAGGCCAGACGGCATGCCGACCCGCGCGCGGGGGCAAGTGCTCCGTATGAGTGATGCGCGAAGCCCGGCTCGGCCCGGAGGCGAGCCGGTCCAGGACCGTCCCCGGAGAGAACCCGGACGCGGCCGGAGCCGAGGGTCGATCGGATCGGTGATTTATGGCCATCGGGACCGAGTGTGTCACTGGCGTGACGGACAATGGGGCCAAGGCGTCGTGCACGCCTGCCGGTAAGTGATTGAATGCCATCGCGGCTGGCGTACCGTCCCGGGGGCCGCAAGACGAAGTGTCCCAAGGGGCGACCCGCTCGATAGCAAGGTGCTGGAGGATCCGTGGACCTGTCCCTGTCGACCCGTACCGTCGGCGATCGCACGGTCGTCGAGGTCGGTGGCGAAATCGACGTATATACCGCGCCCAAGTTGCGCGAGCAGTTGGTCGAGCTGGTGAACGACGGGAATTTCCACCTCGTCGTTGACATGGAGGGCGTGGACTTCCTCGACTCCACCGGGCTCGGCGTGCTGGTCGGCGGCCTGAAGCGGGTGCGTGCCCATGAGGGCTCGCTGCGCCTGGTCTGCAACCAGGAGCGCATTTTGAAGATCTTCCGCATCACCGGTCTCACCAAGGTGTTCCCGATCCACACCTCGGTCGAGGAAGCGGTGGCGGCCACCGACTGATCCGGGGCCGGCCGACGTCTCCCGGACCGCCGATCGGTCCGCGCCGTCCGGCCGGCCTCCGACACGGGCGCGTACAGAGCCGTACGCATGCCCGTGTCACCCCCGCCCGCTCGGGCTCGCGTGCCCGTGCAGGCAGCCGTTCGCGGGCCACAGGCCCGCAGCGGACGCAAGTCATCGGGGGGCCGGGTTTTCGGCGGCCCGGCCCCCTACCGCACGCCCGTAGCTCCGAGGGGGACGTATGGCCACCGTTGAACTCCGCTTCAGCGCGCTGCCCGAGCACGTCCGCACCGCCCGACTGGTGGCGGCCGCGGTGGCACGCAGGGCCGGAGTGGACGAGGCCGTCCTGGACGAGGTCCGGCTGGCCGTTGGCGAGGCCTGTTCCCGCGCCGTGGGTCTGCACCAGAGCGCCGGCATCACCGAGCCGGTGCGGGTGGCGCTGATCGAGGAGGAGAAACAGTTCTCCATCGAGGTCGGCGACGATGCGCCCCGTTCGGTTCCCGTCGACCGGGCGACCGGTGCGGCGCCGGACGCGGACGTGGAGACCGAGGAGGACGAGATGGGCCTCGCGGTCATCAGCGGTCTCGTCGACGACGTGGAGGTCACCGCCGGGGAGAACGGCGGCCTGATCCGCATGACCTGGCCGACCACCCCGCCTGGAGTCGCGCTCACCTGAGAGTCACCCGATCATGAGAAGGGCCCTCCTGAGCAGGGCCCTTCTTGTTATTTTCCGGCGGATGTCATCCGGTCGCCGAATTAGTGAAGGAATTCACGATCAATGCCCGGGAAGATCGCCCGATAATTTGATCAAGGGCTAAATGCGCCCGATGTGATCGTCAATGCTTTTAGGGCGTTACCACTTTCGGGTTCGTCGGAGTGGCCTCGATCATTTGCTGAAGAGCACGAGAAGGCCAATTCCGTTTACCGTCCCCTGTTGAGATCACTCGGGGGTACCTACAATCCGTCCACATCTTGAGCTCAGCCCAAGCGTCAAGGAGGACGAATGGCGGGGCTTCCTACCCCTCATCAGTTGGGCCACCACACAACCTTCGCGGCCGCGGTCCTGACCGACGACAACCGGGTCCTGGTGGCGGTGATCGCCGCTGTGGCGCTGGCCGCGCTCGTGGTCGCCTGGATCCTGGTGCGCCAGGTGCTCGCGGCCGGCGAAGGCACCGACAGCATGAAGAAGATCGCAGCGGCGGTCCAGGAAGGTGCGAACGCCTATCTGGCCCGGCAACTGCGCACCCTTGGCGTATTCGCCGTCGTGGTGTTCTTCCTGCTCCTGCTGCTGCCCGCGGACGACTGGAATCAACGCGCAGGCCGATCGATCTTCTTCTTGATCGGCGCGGCGTTCTCGGCGGCCACCGGCTATATCGGCATGTGGCTCGCCGTACGCAGCAATGTCCGCGTCGCCGCGGCGGCCCGGGAAGCCACCCCGGCCGAAGGCGAACCGGAAAAGGATCTCACCACCGTCTCGCACAAGGCCATGAAGATCGCTTTCCGCACGGGCGGCGTCGTCGGCATGTTCACGGTGGGGCTCGGCCTGCTCGGCGCCTCCTGTGTGGTGCTGGTGTACGCGGCCGACGCGCCTAAGGTGCTCGAAGGCTTCGGACTCGGCGCCGCCCTGATCGCCATGTTCATGCGTGTCGGCGGCGGCATCTTCACCAAGGCCGCCGACGTCGGCGCCGACCTGGTCGGCAAGGTCGAAAAGGGCATTCCGGAGGACGACCCGCGCAATGCCGCGACCATCGCCGACAACGTGGGCGACAACGTCGGAGACTGCGCGGGCATGGCGGCCGACCTCTTCGAGTCGTACGCCGTGACCCTGGTCGCCGCGCTGATCCTCGGCAAGGCGGCCTTCGGCGACGCGGGTCTCGCCTTCCCGCTCCTGGTGCCGGCGATCGGTGTGCTCACCGCCATGATCGGCATCTTCGCGGTCGCCCCGCGCCGGAGCGACCGCAGCGGCATGAGCGCCATCAACCGCGGCTTCTTCATCTCCGCGGTGATCTCGCTCGCGCTGGTCGCGATCGCGGTCTTCGTGTACCTGCCGGGGAAGTACGCCGATCTCGACGGCATCTCCGACGCGGCCATCAGGGCCAAGGACGGCGATCCGCGGATCCTCGCGCTCGTCGCGGTCGCCATCGGCATCCTGCTGGCGGCCGTCATCCAGCAGCTGACCGGCTACTTCACCGAGACCAATCGGCGTCCGGTCATGGACATCGGCAAGTCCTCGCTGACCGGCCCGGCCACCGTGGTCCTCGCCGGTATCTCGATCGGCCTCGAATCGGCCGTCTACACCGCCCTGTTGATCGGCCTCGGCGTCTACGGGGCGTTCCTGCTCGGCGGTACGTCGATCATGCTGGCGCTGTTCGCGGTGGCGCTGGCCGGCACCGGCCTGCTCACCACGGTGGGTGTGATCGTCGCCATGGACACCTTCGGGCCGGTCTCCGACAACGCCCAGGGCATCGCCGAGATGTCCGGCGACGTCGAGGGCGCGGGCGCGCAGGTGCTCACCAACCTGGACGCCGTCGGCAACACCACCAAGGCCATCACCAAGGGCATCGCCATCGCCACCGCCGTCCTCGCGGCGTCGGCGCTCTTCGGGTCCTACCGGGACGCGATCACCACGAACGTGCAGGACGTGGGGGCGCAACTGACCGGTACGGGCGCGCCGTTGAGCCTGTCGATGGACATCTCGCAGCCCAACAACCTCGTCGGCCTCATCGCCGGCGCGGCGGTCGTCTTCCTCTTCTCCGGACTCGCCATCAACGCGGTGTCGAGGTCGGCGGGTTCGGTGGTCTACGAGGTGCGGCGGCAGTTCCGCGAGCACCCCGGGATCATGGACTACACGGAGACGCCCGAGTACGGCAAGGTCGTCGACATCTGCACCAAGGACGCCTTGCGAGAGCTCACCACGCCGGGTCTGCTCGCCGTGATGGCGCCGATCTTCATCGGGTTCACGCTCGGCGTGGGCGCGCTCGGCTCGTTCCTCGCGGGCGCGATCGGCGCGGGCACCCTGATGGCCGTCTTCCTGGCCAACTCGGGCGGTGCCTGGGACAACGCCAAGAAGCTCGTCGAGGACGGCCACCACGGCGGCAAGGGCAGCGAGGCCCACGCCGCCACGGTGATCGGCGACACGGTCGGCGACCCCTTCAAGGACACCGCGGGACCCGCGATCAACCCGCTGCTCAAGGTCATGAACCTGGTCTCGCTGCTCATCGCACCAGCGGTGATCAAGTTCTCGTACGGCCACGACAAGAGCATCGGCATCCGGATCCTGATCGCGATCCTTGCGCTCGTCGTGATCGTCGGCGCGGTGTACATCTCCAAGCGGCGCGGTATCACCGTCGGCGACGACGAGGACGGCGCCGAACGAGTGGCCAAGTCAGCGGACCCCGCGGTGGTTTCGTAGGCGGTCTTACGGCGAACGCCGGGGCTCTCGCGAGGGGGTCCCGGCAACGACCGGGCGGACGGCGCGTGTTGACGCGTCGTCCGCCCTTTCGTGTGCCGGTGTGCCGTCCGTTTCGTGGCCGTGTGCACCGTCTCGCCGTGAGGCTTCTCTCGCGGGTGCAAACCTTCCTAAAACCGTACTTAGTGGGTGCCGCTCGTGGGGGTGTGGTCCGTTCGCCGTGTAGATTCCGGGAGCCGAGGGCCATGGAAGGGACCGATCCGGTGAACAAGAAGCTCGCGGCCGCACTGTCCGGCGGTGCGGTACTGGTAGTGGCACTGTCCGGGTGCAGCGGCAACAAGGGCACCGACCCCAAGCTGATCGCCTGGGCCAAGACCGTGTGCGACGCGGTGCCGGCGCAGGACGCGAAGATCAAGGCGGCCAACGAGGCCATCGCGCAGACGGCCTCGGACACCACGAGCTCGCCCGCGACCATCCAGAAGACCGACTCCCAGGCCTTCCAGGACATGGCCGACGGCTACAAGGCGCTCGCCGCGGCCATCAGCAGCGCCGGCGCGCCCCCCGGGGTCGGCGACGGCGCCAAGCGCCAGCAGGACGTCGTCAAGAACCTCAACAGCCTCTCCGCGTCCTATGCAGCCCTGAAGAAGAAGGTCGACGCGCTCAACACCAAGGACCAGGCGAAGTTCGCCTCCGGTCTGCACGACGTCGCCTCCCAGATGGCGCACCTGGAGACGCAGAACAAAAGCGGCACCGCGGCGCTGCAGGCCCTGGAGCAGGGCGAGGTCAAAAACGCGATCGCCGAGCAGGCCAGCTGCAAGAAGGTCTCCGTGACGTCGTCGGCCTCGTCGACCGCGAGCTGACGGCGCCGGCCACCGCGAGCTGAGGCGGGGTCCGGAAGCGCGCGCGGGCCACAATGGAGGGCGTGACTGACTCCGGCCTCGCCACCCTGCCCGCCTCCGACCGCCCCGACGTCGCCGCGCGGCTGCGCACCGCCCTGCTGGGCGCCTCCTTCACCGCCGACGGGCTCCTGGAACTGCTCGGCGCGCCCGCGTACGCGGCGCTGGCCCGCAGCGAGACCGTGCCCGCCCTCCGGGCCACCCGCGGGGACACACCGCTGGAGACGCTCGTCCGGCTGTTCCTGCTCCAGCAGCCCGTGCCGCACGCGCGCGTGGCCGACGTGCTGCCCGTCGACGACCTTCTGGAGAGCGGCTGGCTGATCCGCGCGCGCGGCGACGAGGTCGCGGCCGCCGTGGACGTACGGCCGTACGGCGGGCCCGACGGCGAGGACTGGTTCATCGTCTCCGACCTCGGCTGCGCGGTCGGCGGCGTCGGCGGCATCGGGCAGCGCCACGAGGGTGTCGTCCTGGGCGTCGGCGGCGCGTCCATGACGCTGGCCGGCATCACCGTCCGTACGCCCGTCTCCGCCGCCCTCGACCTCGGCACCGGCTCCGGCATCCAGGCCCTGCACGCCGCCCAGCACGCCACGCGGGTGACGGCGACCGACCTCAACCCGCGCGCGCTGCACATCACGGCGCTCACGCTGGCGCTGTCCGGCGCCCCGGCGGCCGACCTGCGCGAGGGCTCGCTGTTCGAGCCGGTCAAGGACGGGGAGACGTACGACCTCATCGTCTCGAACCCGCCGTTCGTGATCTCGCCGGGAGCCCGGCTGACGTACCGGGACGGCGGGATGAGCGGGGACGATCTGTGCCGCTCGCTCGTTCAACAGGCCGGGGAGCGGCTGGCCGAGGGCGGGTTCGCGCAGTTCCTCGCCAACTGGCAGCACGTCGCGGGGGAGGACTGGCAGGACAGGGTCAGGTCGTGGGTGCCGCGGGGCTGCGACGCGTGGATCGTGCAGCGCGAGGTGCAGGACGTGAACCAGTACGCCGAGCTGTGGCTCAGGGACTCCGGCGACCACCGCGGGGACTCGGTGGAGTACCAGGCGCGCTACGACGCGTGGCTCGACGAGTTCGAGGCGCGCAAGGTGAAGGGGGTGGGCTTCGGCTGGATCACGCTGCGAAAGACGGGCACCGCCGTGCCCTCGATCACCGCGGAGGAGTGGCCGCATCCGATCGAACAGCCGCTCGGCGAAACGATCCGCGCGCACTTCGACCGCCTCGACTATCTCCGTGACCACGACGACGCGGATCTGCTCGAAGACCACTTCAGGCTCGCCGTCGAGGTGGTCCAGGAGCAGGTCGGGCTGCCCGGCGCCGAGGACCCGGAGCACGTGGTGCTGCGCCAGCACCGCGGGATGCGCCGCGCGACCAAGGTGGACACGGTCGGCGCCGGGTTCGCCGGCGTGTGCGACGGCAGGCTGAGCGCGGGGCGGATTCTCGACGCCATCGCCCAGCTGATGGGCGAGGACCCGGTGTTGCTGCGCGACCGCACGCCCGCGCAGATCCGGCTGCTGGTGGAGCAGGGGTTCCTGGAGCCGGCGAGCTGACGGACCGGGCTGACGGACCGGGCTGACGGACCGGGCGGGCGGGCGGCGGAGCGGCTCCGCCGCACGCTGCGGTCCGGGGCTGGTCCGCGTGTGGACACGCCGTGAGAAGAAAAAGGCCGGAAAAATGTGGCCGGGATGTTCGCCCCGTAGTCCGTCGGTCGTATGTTCGAGATTGTTACGGGAGCCCCGTTCACCCCGATTTCGCCCGCCTGCCTCCCGTCCGCCGTCCGTACGTGTCAGTCTCCCGGCGCTGGGCATTCACGGACGGCAGGGAAGGGGCGCCGCGGGCCATGGAGAACGGGCCGGCGATCTTCGGGGGCATGGTGTTCGCCCTGTTCGGAGGCGCGCTGCTGGTGTGGACCGGCATTCGGGTCCGTCGTGGCGAACCGGTCGCCCAGGGTGTGAGTCAGGTCGCATCGGCGACCCTCGCGAGTGTCGCCGCGGTGGTCTCCCTGAGCCTCGGGGTGTACTGCCTGACCCGCATGTGAGGATGCCCATCCGGTAATCGCAGCATCACGCTCCGGACAGGGCCGGAAGAGCGGCCAGGGACTCCGGGCGGCAGGAATGGCGGTAGTCGGGTTACCGTTCGAGTGGCCGTTGTGGGCTTTTCCCGTTTGACACGGGGGCGGGATGTACCGTCACACTCCGCAGCGTCACCAAGTGAGCGGGCATCCGTGTCCGTGCCGCGACCCCGGGAACAAGGCCTGGGGAGGCCCCAGCGTCGACCGGAGAGAAGAGCGAAGTTGTCCCCGACCAGCGAGACCGCACAGGGCGGCCGCCGACTCGTCATCGTCGAGTCGCCTGCCAAGGCGAAGACGATCAAGGGCTATCTGGGCCCCGGATACGTCGTCGAAGCGAGCGTCGGGCACATCCGTGACCTTCCCAACGGCGCCGCGGAGGTGCCCGAGAAGTACACCGGCGAGGTCCGGCGGCTCGGCGTGGACGTCGAGCACGACTTCCAGCCCATCTATGTGATCAACGCGGACAAGAGGGCCCAGGTCAAGAAGCTCAAGGACCTGCTGAAGGACTCCGACGAGCTCTTCCTCGCCACCGATGAGGACCGCGAGGGCGAGGCGATCGCCTGGCACCTCCAGGAGGTCCTCAAGCCGAAGATCCCCGTCAAGCGGATGGTCTTCCACGAGATCACCAAGGACGCGATCCGCGAGGCCGTCGCCAACCCGCGCGACCTCAACCAGAAGCTCGTCGACGCCCAGGAGACCCGCCGTATCCTCGACCGCCTCTACGGCTACGAGGTCTCGCCGGTCCTGTGGAAGAAGGTCATGCCGCGCCTGTCGGCCGGCCGTGTCCAGTCCGTCGCGACCCGGCTCGTGGTCGAGCGGGAACGCGACCGCATCGCGTTTCGCTCCGCTGACTACTGGGACCTGACGGGCACCTTCGCGACCGGCCGCGCGGGCGATCCGTCGGACCCGTCGTCGCTCGTCGCCCGTCTGCAGGCCGTCGACGGCAGGCGAGTCGCCCAGGGCCGTGACTTCGACTCGCTCGGGCAACTCAAGAGCGCGAACATCCTCCACCTCGACGAGGCGAACGCCCGCGCCCTCGCCGCCGGCCTGGAGAACACCCGGTTCTCGGTCCGCTCGGTCGAGTCCAAGCCGTACCGTCGCTCGCCGTACGCCCCCTTCCGTACGACGACGCTGCAGCAGGAGGCCAGCCGCAAGCTCGGCTTCGGCGCCAAGGCCACCATGCAGGTCGCGCAGAAGCTGTACGAGAACGGCTACATCACGTACATGCGTACGGACTCCACGACGCTGAGCGACACCGCGGTCTCGGCCGCCCGCGCCCAGGTCACGCAGCTGTACGGCGCCGACTACCTGCCGTCGTCCCCGCGCGTGTACGCCGGGAAGGTCAAGAACGCCCAGGAGGCGCACGAGGCGATCCGCCCCTCGGGTGATCGTTTCCGCACCCCGGCGGAGACCGGGCTGACCGGCGACCAGTTCAGGCTCTACGAGCTGATCTGGAAGCGGACCGTCGCCTCCCAGATGAAGGACGCGACCGGCAACAGCGTCACCGTGAAGATCGGTGGCAGCGCCGCCGACGGCCGGGACGTCGAGTTGAGCGCCTCCGGCAAGACGATCACCTTCCACGGCTTCCTGAAGGCCTACGTCGAGGGCGCCGACGACCCGAACGCCGAGCTGGACGACCGCGAGCGCCGGCTGCCCCAGGTCAGCGAGGGTGACGCGCTCTCCGCCGAGGAGATCACGGTCGACGGGCACTCCACCAAGCCCCCGGCCCGCTACACCGAGGCCTCGCTGGTCAAGGAACTGGAAGAGCGCGAGATCGGCCGCCCGTCGACCTACGCGTCGATCATCGGCACGATCCTCGACCGCGGCTATGTCTTCAAGAAGGGCACGGCCCTCGTGCCGTCCTTCCTCTCCTTCGCCGTGGTCAACCTGCTGGAGAAGCACTTCGGCCGGCTGGTCGACTACGACTTCACCGCCAGGATGGAGGACGACCTCGACCGCATCGCGGCCGGTCAGGCACAGGCCGTGCCGTGGCTGCGGCGCTTCTACTTCGGCGAGGGCACCGCGACGGGCGGTGCGGCCGACGCCGGCAACGGCGACGGCGACCACCTCGGCGGCCTCAAGGAGCTGGTGACCGACCTGGGCGCGATCGACGCGCGCGAGGTCTCGTCGTTCCCCGTGGGCAACGACATCGTGCTGCGGGTCGGCCGCTACGGCCCCTACGTCGAGCGCGGCGAGAAGGACTCCGAGGGCCACCAGCGCGCGGACGTGCCCGAGGACCTGGCCCCCGACGAGCTGTCCGTCGAGCTCGCGGAGGAGCTGCTCGCGAAGCCGAGCGGTGACTTCGAGCTGGGCGCCGACCCGGAGACCGGCCACCAGATCATCGCCCGTGACGGCCGCTACGGCCCCTACGTCACCGAGGTGCTCCCCGAGGGCACCCCGAAGACCGGCAAGAACGCCGTCAAGCCGCGTACGGCCTCGCTGTTCAAGTCGATGTCGCTGGACACGGTCACGCTTGAGGACGCGCTCAAGCTGATGTCCCTCCCGCGCGTCGTCGGCACCGACGCCGACGGCCAGGAGATCACCGCGCAGAACGGGCGCTACGGGCCGTACCTGAAGAAGGGCACGGACTCGCGCTCGCTCACCTCCGAGGACCAGCTCTTCACGATCACCCTCGAAGAGGCGCTGGCGATCTACGCCCAGCCCAAGCAGCGGGGCCGGGCCGCCGCCAAGCCGCCGCTGAAGGAGCTGGGCGTTGACCCGGTCAGCGAGAAGCCGGTCGTGGTGAAGGACGGCCGCTTCGGGCCGTACGTCACCGACGGGGAGACCAACGCGACCCTGCGCTCCGGCGACAGCGTCGAGGAGATCACCCCGGAGCGCGGCTTCGAGTTGCTCGCCGAGAAGCGGGCGAAGGCGCCCGCCAAGAAGACGGCGAAGAAGGCGCCCGCGAAGAAGACGGCTGCCGCCAAGAAGGCCGCGCCCGCCAAGAAGACGGCTGCCAAGAAGACCGCCGCCAAGACGACGACTGCCGCGAAGAAGACGCCGGCCAAGAAGACGGCTGCCAAGAAGGCGACGGCTTCCAGGGCGGCCGCGGAGGACTGAGCCACCCTCAGGTGCTCAGCCGGCCACACCGGTTCATACCCGCTACACCGGTTCATACCGGCTTCGCATGACGAACCCCCCGGCATCAACTTGGTGTCGGGGTGTGCGTACCTGTGGACGGCCGCGCCTGGCTGTCGGTGGCTGCCGATAGGCTGAAAGCATGACGCCAGCCGAGCAGCCAACGGCCCCCCAGACAGAACCGGACGACGCGCTGGTAGCGGATTCCCGCGAACGCGCCGTCCGCTCACTGCTGCGCCGCCCCGAGCTGAGGCGGTTGTGGAGCGCCCAGCTCGTCAGCGGTGTCGGCGACACGCTGGCGCTCCTTGTGCTTGTCGTGCTCACGCTCCAAGCGGCGATCACGCAGGGTTCGTTCGGCGGTGGCTACCGCGGTGCGGCCTTCGCGGTGGCGACCGTCTTCGGGGCGCGCATCCTGGCCACCCTGCTCTTCGGCGCGGTACTGCTGGGCCCGCTGACCACGCTGACCACGCTGACCGCTCAGGACGGCCCGCTGGACCGCCGCTGGACCATGGTCGGCGCCGACGGCCTGCGCGCGGTCCTGCTGATCATCGCGCCCCTGTGGATCGACTGGACGCAGAACGCCCCGGCGCTGCTTCTGGTGACGGCCTTCGTCACCGGAGTCACCGAGCGCTTCTGGACGGTCTGCCGGGAGAGCGCGGCCCCCGCACTGCTGCCCGCCCCGCCCCCGGAGGGCGCGACGGTACGACCGCTGCCCGACCACCTGGACGCACTGCGCCGCCTGTCGCTGCGTACGACCTTCCTGGCGGTCCCGCTCGCGGCCGCCGCGCTCGTCGTCGCCTCCCTGATCAACAACCTGCTGGGCACGGGCATCGAGTGGTTCGCCCAGCACCAGGCGGCCCTCGCGTCGTATGTGGCGGCGGGTCTGTTCGCCGCCTCCCTCTCGGTGCTGGTCTACCTGGAGGTGCCCGGCACAAGCACCCCCCGCGCGCGGTCGCCGCTGCAGGGCCTGCGCCGTCCCAAGACCGGCACCGACACCGACCGGGGCCGTACCGGCGCCATCCCGCTGCTGGTGACCGCCTGCGCCGCCGTCGCCGGTGCGATCTCCGCCGCGGTCGCCGTCTCCGTGCTGCACGCCAAGGACCTCGGCGGCGGCCCGGTGCTCTACGGCATGCTGGTGCTCGCGCTGACCGGCGGCGTCGCCGTCGGCATCCGTACGGCCCCTTCGCTGCTGCCGACGCTCTCCCGCCGCCGGCTGCTGTCACTGGCCATCGCCTTCACGGGGATCGCACTGCTCGCCGCCGGCCTGGTCCCGGACGTCACCACCGTGGTGCTGATCGTCGCGCTGGCCGGCATCGGCGCGGGTGTGGCCGCCAACACCGGGCACACCCTGCTCGACCAGGAGACCGAGGACTACCGCAAGGCCCGCACCACCGGGCATCTGCACGCGGTGGTCCGGGTCGCCATAGCGCTCGGCGCGCTGATCGCGCCCCTGGTGGCCGCGCTGATCGGACCGCACCGGCTGGACAACGGCAAGTTCGTGTTCGCGCACGGCGGCGCCGCGTTCACGCTGATGCTGGTCGGCGCGCTGCTGCTGCCGGTGGCCGCGCTGGTGCTGGCCAAGGTCGACGACCGCGCGGGCGTACCGCTCCGCCACGATCTGCGGGACGCGCTGCTCGGCGGCGACGACCCGGCGCAGGCACCCACGACCAACGGTTTCTTCATCGCCCTTGAGGGCGGCGACGGCGCCGGGAAGTCCACCCAGGCCGAGGCCCTCGCCGAGTGGATCCGCGCCAAGGGCCACGAGGTCGTGCTCACCCGCGAGCCGGGCGCCACCCCGGTCGGCAAGCGGCTGCGCTCGATCCTCCTGGACGTCTCGTCCGCCGGTCTGTCACACCGCGCGGAGGCACTGCTGTACGCCGCCGACCGCGCGGAGCACGTCGACACCGTCGTCCGGCCCGCCCTGGAGCGCGGTGCGGTCGTCATCTCCGACCGGTACATCGACTCCTCCGTCGCCTACCAGGGCGCCGGCCGCGACCTGTCCCCGACCGAGGTCGCCCGCATCAACCGCTGGGCGACCGCCGGGCTGGTCCCGCATCTGACGGTCCTGCTGGACGTGGAGCCGGAGACCGCCCGCGAGCGGTTCACCGAGGCACCCGACCGGCTGGAGTCCGAGCCCGCCGAGTTCCACGCGCGCGTACGGGCCGGCTTCCTGACGCTGGCCGCCTCCGACCCCGGCCGCTACCTGGTCGTCGACGCCGGCCAGGAGCCCGAGTCGGTGACCACCGTCATCCGGGCCCGGCTCGACACCGTGCTGCCGCTGTCCGAGGCCGAGATCAAGGCCGCCGAGGAGGCCCGCAAGGCCGCCGAGGAAGAGGCCCGCCGCAAGGCCGAGGAAGAGGCCGCGCGCAAGGCCGAGGAGGAGCGCCAGGAGCGGGAGCGCCAGGAGCGGCTCGCCAAACTCCGTGCCGAGGAGGAGGAGCGCAAGCGCCGCGAGCTGGAGGAGGCGCAGCGCCGCGAGGCCGAACGGCAGGCGGAGGAGGCCCGGCTGCGCGCCGAGGAGGCCCGCAGGCGTGCCGAGGAGGAGCAGGCCCGGCTGCTCGCCGAGGAGAAGGCCCGCGCGGAGGCGGAGTCCCGCCGCAAGGTCGAGGAGGAGCGGCGCCGCAAGCAGGCCGAGGAGGAGGCCCGGCTGCACGCCGAGGCCGAGGAACGGCGCCTGGAGAAGCAGCGCAAGGCCGAGGAGGCCCTGCTCAAGGCCGAGCAGGCGCGGCGCGCCGCGGCGGAGGCGGCGGCAGCGGCCGACATGGCCGCCCGGCAGTCCTCCGCGCCGCGGCCGACGGCGCCCGGTGTCACCCCGGAGGCGACGACCCTGCCGACGCCGGTCGTGAGGCCGGACGACGAGCCTCCGGCGGCGCCGACGCGCGCGGCGGACGGGACGACGGTGCTGCGCCCGGTTCGTGCGGACCGCGAGCCCGCGGCCCAGGAGCCCGAATCCGAGGTGACGGCGCAACTGCCGCAGCCGCCGGCGGGCGCGTCCGACGAGACGGCGGTGCTGCCTCCGGTGGTGCCGGGGGCCGCGGATGAGACCGCGGTGCTGCCCCCCGTTGGTGCGTCCGACGAGACCGCGGTGCTGCCCCCCGTTGGTGCGTCCGACGAGACCGCGGTGCTGCCCCCCGTTGGTGCGTCCGACGAGACGGCGTTGCTGCCTCCGGTGTCCGGCGACGCCCCGGCGGACCGGGTGCCGTCCGGCTACTTCCGGGACGAGCGGTCCGGCGGGAGCCCCGACGGTTCCGACGACCGCACGCGTGAGCTGCCGCAGGTCGACGACGAGGGTACGGCCCGGCGCGACCGCCCCCGGCCCGACTGGGCCGAGGAGACCCCGCTGGACGACCTGCCCTCACTTGCGGACGAGCTGCTGGGGTCGTACGAGGACGAGGAGTTCGGTGACGAGCGGGGCCGCCGGGGTCGCGGGCGGCGCGGCTGAATCGTGAGGGTGCGGGGGCGGTGCGGGCCGGGGGACGGGCCGGCGCCGCCCCTGTCTCGTCTCCGGCACCCGCCCTCGTTGTCAGTGGGCGCCCGCACAATGGAGGCCGGACCACGGAAGTGGTGGACTCCGGATCAGGACGCATCACGGACGGAAGGGCGGCGTGACCCATGACCGTATGGGACGACCTCGTCGGGCAGGAGCGGGTGAGTGAGGTGCTCACCGCCGCCGCCCGGGACGCCGATGCCCTAGTCACCGCCGCCGCGGCCGACCAGCCGCTGCCGGAGACGTCGAAGATGACCCACGCCTGGCTGTTCACGGGCCCGCCCGGCGCCGGCCGGAACCAGACGGCACGGGCCTTCGCCGCCGCCCTCCAGTGCGTGAGCCCCGACCGCGCCCTCGGCGGAGCCCCCGGCTGCGGCTTCTGCGACGGCTGCCACACCGCGCTGATCGGCACCCACGCGGATGTCACCACGGTCGCCGCCGTCGGCTCCGAGATCCTGGTCAAGGACATGCGCGACACGGTCCGCAAGTCCTACACGTCCCCGGCGACCGGCCGCTGGCAGATCATCCTCGTCGAGGACGCCGAGCGGCTGAACGAGAAGTCGGCCAACGCCGTCCTCAAGGCCGTCGAGGAGCCCGCCCCCCGCACGGTCTGGCTGCTGTGCGCGCCGTCGGTCGAGGACGTGCTGCCCACGATCCGCTCCCGCTGCCGTCACCTGAACCTCAGCACCCCCTCGGTGGAGGCGGTCGCCGACATGCTCGTACGGCGCGAGGGCATCGAGCCCGAAGTGGCCGCGGCGGCGGCCCGCGCCACCCAGGGGCATGTCGACCGGGCCCGCCGGCTGGCCACAGATCCGGCCGCCCGTGCGCGCCGGGCCGCCGTGCTGAAGCTGCCGTTGCGGCTCGACGAGATCGGCGCATGTCTGAAGGCCGCCCAGGAGCTGGTGGACGCGGCGGCGGAGGACTCCAAGCAGCTCGCCGAGGAGATGGACGGCAAGGAGACCGAGGAGCTGAAGGCGGCGCTCGGCGCGGCCCAGGGCGGGCGGCTGCCGCGCGGCACGGCGGGTGTGATGAAGGACCTGGAGGACATGCAGAAGCGCCGTCGCACCAGAACCCAGCGGGACAGCCTCGACGTCGCCCTCACCGACCTCACCGGCTTCTACCGTGACGTCCTCGCCCTCCAGCTGGGCTCCAGGGTCGCGATCGCCAACGGGGACGCCGAGGACGCCCTGGATCGGCTGGCCCGCGCTGGCTCGCCGGAGTCCACGCTGCGCCGGATCGAGGCCATCGCCGCCTGCCGGGACGCCCTCGACCGCAATGTGGCGCCGCTGCTGGCGGTGGAGGCGATGACGATGGCGCTCAGAGCGGGCTGAGCGGGCGGAGCGGGCCCTCCGGGGGCCCGGCGGATATGCCGGATGGCGGACCGGGGACGGCGGTCCACGGTCGGTGTGGTTGACCGGGGTCACCCGTACGAGCCACAGTCAACACACACCGCACGTAGATCATCTCCCAGCGTTACGCTCGATTGATGCACACCAGGCGAACCCTCCGCCGTACCCGGACTCGGCCTCAGACTCAGACCCGGACTCGCAGCAGCGCCCTGACCGCGGCGGCTCTGCTGTCGGCCGCCGCCCTGCTCGTCTCCGCCTGCTCCTCCTTCGGGAGCGCGTCGACATCGGCCTCGGCCGGCACCGCCCAGCTGGCCGCTCTGCCCCGCGCGACCCCGTCCGCGCTGGCGCCGTACTACGACCAGAAGCTCAGCTGGCGCAGCTGCGGCGCCCCCGGCTTCCAGTGCGCGACGATGAAGGCCCCGCTCGAGTACGCCAAGCCCGGCGCGGGTGACGTCCGGCTGGCGGTCGCCCGGAAGAAGGCGACAGGCAAGGCGAAGCCGCTCGGTTCGTTGCTGGTCAACCCGGGTGGCCCGGGCGGCTCGGCGGTGGACTACCTCCAGCAGTACGCCGGCATCGGCTACCCCGCCGAGGTGCGGGCGCGCTATGAAATGGTCGCGATGGACCCGCGCGGGGTCGCCCGCAGCGAGCCCGTCGAGTGCCTGAACGGGCGGCAGATGGACGCGTACACCGAGACCGACGTGACGCCCGACGACCAGAAGGAGACGGACCAACTCGTCGGGGAGTACAAGAAGTTCGCGGAGGCGTGCGGGGCGCACTCGGCGCAGCTGCTGCGCCATGTGTCCACCGTCGACTCGTCGCGTGACATGGACATCCTGCGGGCGGTGCTCGGCGACCAGAAGCTGAACTACGTGGGGGCGTCGTACGGGACGTTCCTCGGCGCGACCTACGCGGGGCTGTTCCCGGAGCGAGTCGGCCGGATGGTCCTGGATGGTGCGATGGACCCGTCCCTGTCCGCGCGCCAGATGAACCTGGAGCAGACGGCGGGATTCGAGACGGCCTTCCAGTCCTTCGCGAAGGACTGTGCGAAGCGCACCGACTGCCCGCTCGGCGACAAGGGCAGCACGCCGACGCAGATCGCCGACAACCTGAAGACGTTCTTCCAGAAGCTCGACGCGCACCCGATCCCGACCGGCGACGCGGACGGCCGCAAGCTCACCGAGTCCCTCGGTACGACCGGCGTGATCGCGGCGATGTACGACCAGGCGGAGTGGGAGCGACTGCGTGAGGCGCTGCACGCGGCGACGAAGGAGAACGACGGCGCGGGACTGCTCGCCCTCTCCGACAGCTACTACGAGCGCGGCCCCGACGGCCGTTACTCGAACCTGATGTTCGCCAACGCCGCGGTGAACTGCCTCGACCTACCGCCCGCCTTCACCAGCCCCGAGCAGGTCGAGAAGGCGCTGCCCGAGTTCGAGAAGGCGTCGCCGGTGTTCGGGGCCAACCTGGCGTGGGCCTCGCTGAACTGCGCGTACTGGCCGGTGAGGGCCACGGGGGAGCCGCACCGCATCGAGGCGAAGGGCGCCGCCCCGATCGTCGTGGTCGGCACCACCCGCGACCCGGCGACGCCGTACCCCTGGGCCCGGTCCCTGGCCCGCCAGCTCACCTCGGCCCGTCTCCTCACCTACGTCGGCGACGGCCACACCGCGTACGGCCGGGGCAGCACCTGCATCGACTCGGCGATCGACACCTACCTCCTCAAAGGCACCCCGCCGGCGAAGGGAAAGCGCTGCTCATAGCCCTTGCCGCCCGCTCCGGAGCCCCCGCGCCGGGGCGGGTACGGAGCACCCCCGGAAACTGTGTAGACTTTCGGACGTCGCCGAACGCACCATGAGTGCGGACAGCGCGCCGCCTTAGCTCAGATGGCCAGAGCAACGCACTCGTAATGCGTAGGTCTCGGGTTCGAATCCCGAAGGCGGCTCTACCGGAACCCCAGCCCAGAGCGAATCCGAGCTGGGGTTTTTCGTTCAGTGGATGCGGCGACGCCGCCGCGCACGGGCCGCGCGGGTGTCGGCGGTCTCAGTTTTGGTCTCAGTGGGGCCCGGACGGCACCCTGTCGGTGCGGGTACGAAGAACTCGCCCATGCGCCGCATGGCGTCCCTGGACAGGTGCGATCTGCCCTTTACGTACCGGCGAGTCTGGCTGATCTGGGTGCCGCAGGATCTCCATGATCGTGGGCATGTCCACGCCCAGCTCGTTCAGGATCGTGCCCGCCGTGTGACGGCTCCCGTCGTACAGCCGGCGGTCATCGATCCCGGCTTCCTTGAGCAGCTCCTTGAACGGGACTGTCCTAAAGATTGTGTATGCCCCGGTGTGACCCAGATGGCATGAGGTGTGGCCTCTGCCGGGAAGGATCACCGATGGGGATCAAGGACAAGTCACCCCGCGAGAGCACCGTACGGACGGGGGCTGAGTTGGCGAGAGCGGCCGAACTGGACCGGGACATGGCCGAGCAGCTGGTGGAGCGGGCCCGGCGTGAGGGGCTGAATCTGATGGGCGAGGGCGGGCTGTTGTCCGGCCTGGTCAAGCTGGTTCTGGAGGGCGCGCTTGAGGCTGAGATGAGTGAACACCTCGGCTACGAGGAGGGGGACAAGACCGGGGCGGGCTCGGGGAATTCGCGCAACGGGACTTCACGCCGAGCGCGTCCAAGCGTCACAACCGTCTGGCCCGGATTCCGGTGAACGCGCTGGATGAGGCTGCGGGACCGGAGTGGAACGCCAATACGCACTTCGATGTGCGGTTGCAGGATGTTCCGCTGACCAACCGTCGTCCGGATGTGGTGGTGTACCGCGCGGACACGATCGACGTCACGCCGACGCGTCAGGAGCATGTGCTGCTGGTGTTGATGGAAGTGTCTCGCCGGGTTCGGAGACCACGGACCGGATCGTGAAGGTCGACGAGCACCCGGTCGGCGATATGGATCCTCCCGTCCTGCGTCAGGTACAGAGACGACGAAATACCCTGCTCAGCCGGCACCTTGCAGGTCGGCTGAGCAGGGCATTCACTGGATGGGCTGGGCGAGCAGCCCCCGCAGTCGGCCGAGGGCGCGCTGCCGCAGCGGGCCAAGTGACCCGCGCGGCAGCCCGAGCAGTTGGCTGGCCTTGTCGTAGCTCGGTGGTGGATCGGCCATCAGGACGCCCAGCAGTTCTTGGTCACGGCTGGGCAACCGGCGGAAAGCGGCCAGGACTTCGGAGGCGTCGGCACGCCGCAGCGCCTGCTCGTCGGGATGTTCCGCCTCTCGTGCACAGGTGTCGAACAGAGAACTGTCGCCGACCGGAACGAGACGCTGATTGCGGTCGATGTGCTTGAGACACTCCCGGCGGGCTGTTGTCGCGAGCCAGGCCGCCACTTGCTTGCGGTCGCGCAGTTGCGGAAGGTACTGAACGGCCCGCAGCCACGTCAGTTGGTAGACGTCCTGGCAATCGGCGGCGGAGAGGCGATGCGAGCGGGCGATCGTCCACACCAGCGGTGTGAAGTGGTCGACGAGCCGGACCCAAGCCTGCTGATCCCCTCGCAGGCAAGTGGTCACCAGTTCGGCCACGTCGGCGTCAGCAGGTGCAGTATGTGCCACGTCCGGCTCCCCGGATCAGCCGGACAGACGGGCGGATGGGCTGCGTACGACCAGACAGCCGACGTTCCCATCCGTGCCGACCGAGGTCACCAGGGCAACCTCGCCGTCCCCCGGCCCCTCCTGCCAGGCCGCCAGCAGCGCGGCGAGCTGGAGGGAACCGCTGGCGCTGAAGGTCTCGCCCAGCCGCTGGGTGATGCGCAACGTACGGGCCGGCAGTGCTCCCAGAGCTCCGGCCACGCCCCGTTCCTCGATGCGCTCGAGACCGACATGGCCGCTGCATCCCAGTGACACGGAGCTCACCTGGTCGGCGGACACCTCACTGCGCCGTAGGGCACGTTCGATGCACTGTGACAAGGCCGCGGCGAGGCTGCCCTGGTGCACGCCGGTCCCCGCTGACGAGACTTCACAGGCCAGCACCTGTGCCAGCGCCGGGCGGCCGGCCGTGGCCGCGTCCTCGGGCCGTTCGACCATGAACACGGCACAGCCCTCGCCCACGGCGGCTCCGCTCGACAGGGCCTTGGACAGGTGCCATCCCCAGGCGGACTGCGGGCAGAGTTCCTCCACGGCCCCCACCAGCGCTCGGTCGACGTGGCCGCCCGCGATGGCGTTGCGGGCGTAACGGATCGCGTTGAGGCTCGACAACCGGCCCCCGGCGATCGTCGCGTTGACCCCGCGCAGCTTGGAGCGGATGGCAATCTGCCCGGCGCAGCAGTTCATGACCGAGTTGGGGAAGAGGTTGGCCCGCACCAGGTACGGCTTGTCCTGGACGAGCGTGTCCCGGGAGAACTCACTGGAACTACGGATGCTGCCCGTGCTCGTGCCGATCACCACGCCGGTGCGCGGCTTGTCGTCATCGGCCAGCGGTACGGGTAGCCCGGCCAGCGCCCGGGCACACGCCACGAGAGCGAGCTTGGTCGTGCGGTCCAGGTGGCGGATGCCCTTGCCGCCGAGGTACTCCTCGGCATTGAGATCGGCTACGGCGTGCAGTGCGATCGGCGGCAGATCGTCGGAGATCTGTGAAAGGTCCGCCCGCGGCGCATCGCCCGAGGGCAGGGACGGCTGCAGGGTGCCAAGCCCCTGCCCGGCCGAGGACAGCACCCCGGTACCGGTGATGAGCAGCGGCGCCACGGTGGTCACTGGTGCAGTCAGGGTGCTCATGCCGCCCTTCCCAGGATGGTGATGGCGTTGTTCCCGCCGAAGGCGAATCCGTGGTTCTGCACGATGCGGGGGGCAGCCGGCCGCGCCGTGCCCGGAACCGGATCCACTCCCGGACCCAGGGCAGGGTCGGTCTCCGTGACGTTCGCTGTCGGCGGCAAGAACCCCTCGTACAGCGCGAGGCAGCACATCAGCGCACCGAAACCACTGGCCGCACCCATGGTGTGACCGATCGCCGACTTGATCGAACTGATCGGCGGCAGACGGTCCCCGAACACCTCCCGCACGGCCTTGACCTCGGTGGCATCGTTGGTGGGCGTCCCCGTGCCGTGCGCGCAGATGTAGTCGATCTGTTCCGGCTCCACGTTCGCGTTGCGGTGCGCGGCGCGGATGCACTCGGCGATGCTGCTCGGATCGGGGGACACCGGGTGCTGCGCATCGCAGTTGACGCCGTACCCCAGCACTTCGGCGTAGATCCTGGCGCCCCGGGCCACCGCATGGTCGTAAGGTTCGAGGAAGAGCGCGACGCCTCCCTCGGCGGTCAGGATTCCGCTGCGGTGCGCATCGAACGGACGGCAGACCGACTCGGCGAGTGCGCCGAGCCGGAAGAACCCGGCGTGCGCCCACCGGTTGATGGAGTCCGCACCGCCACTGAACATGAAGTCGGCTTCACCGCTGCGCACCATGTCATAGGCGTATCCGAGCGCGTAGTTGCTCGCGGAGCAGGCTGTGGCAATGGTCTGGGCCTCCCCGGACAGGCCCAGCTCGGCGTTGACAGCGGTGGCGATCTGGCTTGCCGGTACTTTACGAATGGCAGTGGGGTCCAGCCGTTTGAAGCTGTCCTTGACCCACTGCTCGGTGAGCTGCTCGATGACGGCGGACTCACCGCTGGTCGTGCCGATGGCCGAGCCGGTGTGCGCCTTGGCCACCAGACCGGGGTCGAGGTCCGCGTCCTCGAGGGCCAGCCGGGCGGCGGATGCGGCGAACAGCCCGCTACGGCCCCACTGTTCGGGGTCCAGGTGACGCAGAACACTGCGTGGCTCGAAGTCGTGGACCTCGCCGGCCATGGTGCGCGGGAAGCCGCTCGCATCGAACCCACGGATGGGCGACACACCGCTGCGGCCTTCACGAATCCCGGCGGCAAATATATGAGCACCGATACCCAGACTGCTGACGGCGCCGAGCCCGGTCACCACGACCCGGCGTCCGGTGGTGTCACGCATTCGGTATCTCCCAGCCGGCGTTGCGGGCAACGACGTCGTAGACGGCGGTCAGCGTGACCATCTCCGGCAGCTCCTCCTGCGGGATCGCCACCCCGAGGTCGAGTTCGATCCGTGCGAGGATCTCCAGCGCCAGCAGAGAGTCCGCGTCGTGGTCGTTGACGAAGTGGCTGGTCTCCGTGAGCTCGTCCGGTCCGAGCTCGAGCACCTGGACGACGATGGTCCGCAGGGCCTCCAGCCGCTCTGTCTGGATCAGGTTCTCGCTGGTCTGAGGCATGACGTTTCCCTTCGCTGATAGGTGGGGGTCTAACGTGCGCAGGCGAGGCATCACGCGCCGCCGGCGTGCAGCCCTGGGGCAGGCCGCAGCCGGTGGCGGAGGTTCACCAGGGTCGCCTTGGCGATCGAGGACGGTGAGAGGAACGCTCCGGTTCCGATGAGGCGTGAGCCGAAGCTGTGGAAGTGCCGGGCCATCTTCGGGTCACGCGCAGCCGCCGAGAACATCAGCTTCTCGACGGGGTTGAACGGCCGGCTCGAGGCGTAGTCGGAGATCAGGAACTGATAGCCCTTGAGCTTCGAGCGGCGGCTGCGGTAAGCGGCCAAGGACCGGTCAAGGTCCCTGGACCCTTGCGCAGCGGCCGATGTCGAGGCAACGAGCCACTGCGCGCTCTGCAGCGCCCAGCCGCAGCCGACCCCCCACAGGGGGTCACTGGTGAGCGCGGCATCGCCGATCAACGCCCAGCCCGGACCTACGGGTTCACGAACGATCAGAGGGTAGTTGACGGTTCCCACGATCTTGCCGACGAGCTCGCCCTGGTCCAGGTCGGGTGCCTCGGGAAGAGACTTCACGAAGGCGCGGTAGGAACCCTCAAGATCGGCCTTGAACTGCGGGAGTTTCGCCTTGGACGGGATGCACGCGACGAGCGTGATGTCGCCGTCGTTCGGCATCGCGTAGGCGACGTCGGGCTCGCGGAACCACGACAGCGTCATGTCGCCCGCAGGGCGCGGAAGTCCTTTGAAATGGGCGAAATAGCTGAAGCGCTCGTTGTCGACGGTCTTGGTGGCGGCCCCGGCGAACTTGCCGATCGCTGAGTCCTTGCCGTCGGCACCGACGACCAGCCGCGCGCGGAACTCCCGTCGCTCGCCGCTCGCCGACGCAGTGACCCCGACAACCTTCTCGCCCTCGGTGAGCACGCCGTCGACGGTGTGCCCCAGGAACAGGTCGACTCCGGCGGTGCCTTGTGCGAGCCGTCGCAGGATCGGGTCCAGGGTCTGGCGCCGGACGTTGTACCCGTAGGGCAGACTCCGCTTCAGAGGATCACGCTCGGGCCGTATCCAGCCCCAACGGGTCCAGTAACGAGCCGAATTGGGGACCGCGCCCGCAGCTTCCAGCTCTTCGGTCACACCGAGTTCCGCCAGCGCGGGGTACCCGCAGGCCTGGATGTAGTGCGTGCACAGCACCTTGTAGGCGGACATGTCGGAGCGGCGTTCCAGGAGGGCGACTCTGGCCCCGCGCCGGGCGTAGAGGACGGCTGCCGTGCACCCCGCGATGCTCGCTCCGTTCACGATGACGTCGTACGACTCGCTCATGATTCCCCTCTTTGGGACATGCGTGAGAAGGCCACGGCCGACACAGGCCGTGCGAGGCCTCGGCTGATGTCAGCTACCGGGCCGCAGATAGCCGCACGCAATCGGTGGGCGCATCCGGCTGCGGGAAGCAGCAGAGTCGGGCGATTGTGCACAGCATTGGGCACACTGGAATGCCCGCCGGTCTATACCCGCGATGGCCACGCTGATAGGCGTTTAGCGGTGCTAGTGCAATACTGATCACCCAGCTTGACTACATCGTCAAGTAAGGGAGTCAGTCGACGGGGCGTGTAACGCAAAATTATTGCGAGAACCGGCCCCGGTGAATGGAATGGGAAGTTCCGCTCAGTGTCGGCCGGGGCAGGGTCGGTCTTTCCTGCAGACCCGGGCGGACGACGCATGAGGCTTGGTCAGGGGCCCTGTGGCCGCGCTGGCGCCTGCGTCCGAGATGGAAACTTCGGCGGGTGTTCCGTGCGGATCTCCGCGCATTCTGCTATGCCCCCGTGCGATGAAATATAGTAGGTGTTAACTACTTTCTTCGCCTGATCCTAGCTAGTCGCCGACTCGGGTGTCAAGGCGGATTCAAGGCACCTGCCCACTTGTCAAGAGTCAGTCATGAGCGAGCATTATCGAGTGAAAGAACGGCAGGTTTTCGTGCCACGCCTGCGTGCACTGCGCTAAGCAGGCGGACTGCCGCATGCCCCGTCGGGCGGCGCCGCGGAGAGCGGCAGGCCGGCGTTGACGCCGCCTCGTGAGTGAGGGACACGAGGCGGCGCACAAGCTGCTGGACATGCGAGGGGCGTCAGTGCGCGCCCTCTGCAACATCGCCCTCTGCCTGGTCGAACCGTCTGACGGCGTCGTAGACGGTTTGCCTCAGGGCTTCGGGAACTGTCCCCGAAGCCTGTACCAACGCCGCCAACAGGTCCTCGTCGGCCGGGCCAGCAGGCTGATCAGGAGACATCGGTACCCCCAGCTTCATCGGTGCCGAGCCGAAGTGGGGCCGTGCTCACAAAGCGATCCCCCCATCGACCTGGAACGTCTGCCCGGTGATGTAGTCGGCCCGGTCGGAGAGCAGGAAGGCGGTGATCTCCGCAACCGACTCGGGCGTACCGAACCGGCCCAACGGAACGCTGCTGAGCGCCTCTTGGCGGGCCTTGTCCGTGAGGCCTGCTGTCATGTCGGTCTCGATGAACCCCGGAGCAACGACGTTGACACGGATGCCGCTCCGCGCGACCTCCTTCGCCAGCGCCTTGCTCATGCCGATCACGCCGGCCTTCGCGGCCGAGTAGTTGGTCTGCCGGGCGTGGCCGAACACACCCGCCACGGAGGACATGTTGACGATCACTCCCGCCTTGCGCTTCATCATGGCGAACGCGGCAGGCTTGCAGAAGTTGAAGGTGCCGCTGAGGTTTGTGTCGATCACCGACCGCCAGTCCGACGACGGCATCAGCACCATCGGGTTGTCCCGGACGATGCCCGCCGAGTTGACCAGTGCGCTCACCGGCCCGAGTCCGGCCTCTGCCTTCGCCAGAAACGCCGCAGCCGCTTCGGCGTCGGTGACATCGCACGCGTCGTGATAGACGCTGGCTCCGTGCTGTCGCAGCTGCTCGGCGACGTGCTCGCCCGCCTCGCGGTTGGAGTGGTAGCAGAACGCCACGTCATAGCCGTCCGCGGCCAGACGCAGAGCCACGGCGGCACCGATCCCGCGTGACCCACCGGTGACCACGGCTACTTTTCGCTGAGGCATCGCGACTCTCCCAGTCCTGTGGATGACAGATGCAGGGCGATGCGCGAGCACGCCCACCTTCACAGAGCGCCGACCGCCGCCGGGAGATACGTTGCGGCCGCGGCGCGGTGGGGTCAGCCGCGCGGGGGCGCGATTCAGCCCGCCTGCCGAAAACAGACCGCACGCAGCTGTATCCGTGTCAGCCCCCTGCGGATCTGTGCTCATGAACGCGCCTGCTGCGCCCTGCTGCAAGGAGACCGCCGCGATGACACAGCCCATCGGCACCCCAACCGGCATCGAAGAATTCAAACTCATGGCCGAGGTCCTGCCGGACGATCTGCCGGACGACCTCGGCACGCTCATGCGCGAGGCCGGGGTCGGAGCCGGCGGCCTCTACTGGAAGCTGGGCATCCAGCTTGAGGAGGCCTCAGCGCAACTGGTCGTCGGCACCATGCCGGTAGAGGGCAACACACAGCCGCAGGGACTGCTGCACGGCGGCGCGTCGATCGCGTTCGCCGAGACTCTGGCGTCCACAGCCGCGGCCATGTACGCGGGCACCCGCCGTGTCGCCGTGGGCGTGGAGGTCAGTGCGACGCACCACCGTTCAGCCCGCAACGGAACAGTGCGCGGCAGTGCCCAGGCCGTCCACCTCGGCTCCTCCATGGCCACCTACAACGTCGAGCTCACCGATGAGCGGGGACGGCTCCTGTGCTCATGCAGGGTCAGTTGCATGCTCAAACCGCGCCCCGCCCTGAGGTGACCTGCCACCGCCTGGAGCCCCCTGCAAGCCACCCGACGCACATCGCCTGGGAACAGGAACTGAGATGGCTGGACATGCCGAACAAGGACCTCTGATCGCCTCTGAGATCATCGCGAGCTGGGTCGCGGAGTTCTCGGGCAGACTCCAGGCACTGTCCTGTGCAACGGGCTTCGGCCAGGGCGGGCCGACCGAGCGGCATCCCGGGCAAGCCCGGGTCACGGAGACCGAGGAATGATCTCTGAAGTGCTGCCGGCCGGTGCCAGGGGCGCGGAATCGTTCGGAGAGCAGGACGAGATCGCCCTCGAGACCTTGCTGCCGCAGGAGTCGGAAGCCATCTCGCATGCCGGTGTGCGGCGCCGGCAGGAGTTCGCGGCGGTCCGGCACGGCGCGCGGCAGGCACTCGCGGCGCTCGGACTCCCCCCTGCCGCACTTCTCCCGGACCAGGCAGGCGCACCCCTCTGGCCTGCCGGTGTGGTGGGAAGCATGACCCACTGCACCGGCTACCGGGCAAGCGCCGTGGCACTCAGGCAGGACATTGCTTCCCTCGGCATCGATGCCGAGCCTAACTCACCGCTTCCCGCCGGGGCCCGGCGATTGGTGCTCCTGCCACCCGAGGCCGAGCGTGCACGGGAGTTGGACAAGGTGCGACCCTCCGTCGCCTGGACCCGACTCCTCTTCTGCGCCAAGGAGGCAGCGTACAAAGCCTGGTACACCCTGACCGGACAGCCACTCAACAGCGGCGATGTGGAGATCGTGGTCAACCCGGAGGGCACATTGGCTGCAGCGATCTCGCTGACGCCGCGGGCCCGAACAGTCCCGACACTCCGAGGCCGCTGGCTGGCGCGGGAGGACCTTCTGCTAGTGGCGCTCGCCGTCCCGCGGCCGCGCCGGCTGTCCTCCGAGCCCCAACGGAACCGGGACCGTCCATAGTCGGCCTCAGGGGCAGGTCCAGGGCCTCGCGCAGACCCCGGGTCCATTGCACGTGCGAAGCCGTCGCAGGTGTTTCCCGGTATCTTCGACCGGCGCGAGCGCAGGCTCTACTCCTGCCGTGGCAGAGGAATTCTCATGTATTTCGGAAACGTCCTCGCCGTCGCGACAGCCGTTTTTGCGCCGGCTTCGTTTACGTGCGACCCCCGTGAAACCTGAGACACTCGCAGGATCGTCACCACGAACTTGGTTTCATTGGGCGCCCAGCGCATTCGCACTGTCGCTGCTGCCGACCTCGAATCAAACTCCAGGTCATAGCGGCGAAATCTAATTCTCGAAGAATGCGGAGCGAATTCGGGTGGGCGTCGGCTTGTCCGGCGGGCGCCAGTCCGTTCATGGCGTTCATGGCGTATTCCTGGCTCACACACAGGTTGAGGCGAAACGGCTGCCGGCAACCTTTGCGTGTGGTCGTACGGTTATATTTCGGTACTGTTCAGCGTCCCCAAAGCGGAATAGACAGAGGCGTCGATGACGGTGTAGGCATCGTGCACCCACTGCTCGTCGATGCTCGTCGACGTCTTGGCGTCGATCATCGTCAGGTTGTTCAGCAGCAGGCCAAGTGCCATGTAGATCTTCATTTGCACGGGCTTCACGCCTGCCTGCTCGGCCAGCTGGCGCCACTGATCGCTGTAAGCCTCTCGGACGGCCTCGCGTACCTCGTCGTGGGCGCATGCGGCGAAAGCCTGGGTCTGGATCAGCACATCGGGATTGTTCTCGAGGTTCGACCGGTACTGATTACCCATCGCGATGAGCGCGTTGACCCCGGACAGGCCTTCGGCCGCATCCAGCATTCGCGCCGTCGATTGTGCAAATGAAATTCGAACGCATTCGGTGAACAGTTTGGTCTTACTGCCGAACAGCCGGAAAACGTACGGCTGTGTAACACCCGCTGCCCTGGCGATCACTTCGACAGGGGTGCCGAAGAGCCCGGTTCGGGAGAACTCCAACATGGCGATATCGAGAATCTGCGCTCGTCGCTGTGCTGCTGACATGCGGATTTTTTGCATGGCTCAGTATGTCACACGGAGTGTTTCTCATTCCAGGAGTTCGTAACGGATCATGGGCGTCGCCGAGTTCGAGTTGTCGTTCCCAGCGCACGGCGGGGCGTTTGGACTGGTGGAGCGGGGCAACTGCTCGACCCGCGCGCCTTCCTGTACCCGCCTCCCGTGCCTCACTGCCACGGCACTCCCCTCGTCGCGATGACCTCACTAGTTGGAAGCTATCACTAACTACTCTGGTCTGGCGAAGATTCCAGAACCTCGCGTTCGGTCAAGTTTTGGCAGGTCAAAGCTATGTCATCAACGTCTAGGCAGTTGTGAACGCCTACTTACTTAAGGGTTGTGGAGGATGGTCGGGCTGGGCTACAGTAGGTCCTACTGGGCGGCGAGTCGTCGTCCCGCCGGGGTTCCGACGGCCGGCATCTGCGCGATCGGCTACGGCCGCGACCAACTGGTCCGCGGCGAGGATGACTTCACGCTCGTAAACGGCACGGCGATGTGGCGCCGCACCAGCTCATGCGGGTCCGTTGCGCCACTTTTCACCTCGATCGAGTCCGACGGCGGCGCGCGGCAATGATTCTGGCCGCCGACACCGAAGGAGAAGGACGATGCGAACAACATCTTTGGCAGGCAGCCCGTCAACCGACGTCGGGCAGGAGATCTGGGAATCCTGGACCGGTCTGTGGAACGGCACCGGCGGGCAGGACCCGGCCGAGTTCATCGCCGACAACGTGACAGTGCACCTGCCGACCTTCGGGATGCCGCCGTCTGCGTCGTTGACGACCCGCGACGACGTCACGCGCTGGATCGCAGGATTCCGGAGCTGCTATCGCCCCGGCGCGCGGTTCGCCGCCGAACTCGGGCCGTGGCTCGTAGGTGGCCAACTCGTCGTGGCGCGCTGGCGTTTCACCGGGACGTGGCAGGGCGGTGTTCCCGCGACGGCCACGGCCGCCGCGGGCACCGAGGTCTCGATCTGCGGCGTAGACATCCTGCGGCTCGAGAACCGACGCATCGCGGAGTACTGGCTCACCGACGACCAACTCGACTTGTACGGCCAGCTCGGCGCGACGATCCCGGCGGGAGCTCGGTCCTGATGAGGAGGACGACCATCGTCGTCGACACACGACAGGAGCCGTTACATGCGGTCGCCGGCTGAGTCGAGCGCCTTCGTGATCGGCAGCGCCGTCGTGCTGCCACCCGCGGTGGAGTCCGCCGCCGAGGCCGTGTGCTCAGGGCGGATCACCGAGGAGGAGCGTGAACTGCTGGGGGTGACGAGCGTGCACGTCGGTGGCGAGCCGGCGCCGGTACTCGCCGCGGCCGCCGCTCGTGCCGCTGCCGCCGAGGCGGGTGTCGAGCCCGACCGCGTCGGTCACCTGCTGCACGGCCACACGTACTACCAGGGGCACGACTTCTGGGCACCCGCGCATTTCATCGCGCACGAAGCCGGATTCGACAGTTGCGTTCCGATGTCCATCGCGCAGATGTGCAACGGCGGCGCCGCGGCGCTGGGCATCGGCGTCGAGCGGGTTCGGTACGCGGTCTCCGGCGAGCCGGTCCTGAGCGTGGCGACCACGGCTGACACGTTCGGCGGCAAGGGCTTCGACCGGTGGGGCAGCGACTACGACACCGTGTACGGCGACGGCGCCACCTGCGTGATCCTCTCCCCGGAGCTCGGCGACACGAGTGTGCCCGCCCTGCGCATCGTCGCACTGGACTCGCGCGCCCGGCCGCAGTTCGAAGCCATGTACCGCGAGGGCGACGCGTTCGGCACCACCCCCCACGAGTTGCGGGCGGCCATCGACGTGAAGGCCACCAAACGCGCCTTCTTCGAGCGTTCCGGCGGGACCGCCGAATTCCGCGCCGCCGCGCTCAAGACGATCGGCGAACTCGTCGCCGGCGTCATCGACCTGGCCGGTGTCGGCACCGCCGACGTGGCGGCGACGATGCTCCCCCGGCTGAGCCCCAAGGTGCTCGACCTCATGTACTCCGAGGCGATGGATCCTCGGCTGGTGCCGACGCTGCACTGCGAGCGCGACACGACCGGGCATCTGGGTGCGGGCGACTTCCTCGCGAACCTGGATCACCTGCGGCGCACCGACCTCATCGCCGACGGGCAGTACGCGCTCGTCATCGGTGGCGGCGGCGGGTTCACCTGGTCGGCGGCGCTCGTGCAGAAAGTGGCCGCCACCTCGCGGACTTGACCGCTCACCCTCCTGTCCAGCAATGCATCTTCACCTCGAAAGGACCCACCGATGTCTGACCCCGGCGCGCGCGACTGGTCGATTCTGGATGTCGATCCGCTGCAGCGGACCGTCACTGATGCCGACACATACGTGCGCACGCTCATGCAGTGGCACTTCGGGCCCGAGACGGGGTCGCCGTTCTGGCTGAAGCGCAAGGCCGCCCTGGCCTTCGACCCCCTCACCGACGTGAAGTCCGTCGATGATCTCGCGCTCTTCCCCAACCTCATCGACGAGTTCCGCGACGTTGCCGCCGAGGAGCTGGTTCCGCGCGGCCTCGGCGACTCGCCGAAGATCGCGGCCATCTTCGAGAGCGGCGGCACGACGGGCCGGCCCAAGCGGTTCATCATGTTCGAGGACTGGTTCACCCGGTACCTGGCCTGGGCGGGCCGCAAGGCCGCGTCAGGCCTCGGCGGCTCGGGCATCAACCTGCTCGCCACGACGCCGTCCGGCCCGCACATGATCGGCGAGGTCACCGTCCGGCAGTCGCATGCGCTGGGTGGCAAGCGGTTCACCATCGACATCGACCCGCGGTGGGTCAAGAAGCTCATCGAGCGCGGTCAGACCGACGAACTGCGCGCCTACGTCGACCACCTCGTCGACCAGACCGCAGACATCCTGGCGACCCAGGACATCGGCATGATCCAGACCATTCCGATTCTGCTGGCGAAGATCGCCGAACGCCCAGAGCTCGTCGAGCTCGTCCGCTCGAAGGTCAAGCGCATCGCCTGGGGCGGGGCGCACATGGATCCGGACACCCGCGCCATCCTGCGCGAGGAGGTGTTCCCCGGCATCCCGATCGTCGGCGGCTACGGCAGCACGACGATCCTCAGCGTCTCGGTGGAGCGGAAGGAGGAGCAGCCCTCAGGCCTGGCGACCTTCGACCCGTTCTCCCCTTACGTGTTCTTCAGGGTCGTCGACCCCGAAACCGGCCGGCCGGTGGCCTACGGCGAGCGCGGGCAGATCGTGATGAACCACATCACCAAGTTCGCGCTCATCCCCAACAACCTGGAACGCGACACCGCGATCCGGGTGCCGGCCGAGGACGGCCACATCGGCGACGCGGTCGCCGACGTCGCGCCGGTGCAGACCTTCGACGGCACGGCCATCACCGAGGGGGTCTACTGACGATGAGCGCCCACGAGGACGCGCCGGTGTTCGCCCACGTCGACGCCATCACCGACGCGGGCGAGTACCGGGCCCGGGCGAGGAAGCCGCTCCGCCTGCCGGACGGACGTGAGATCGGCGCCATATCCGAGGTTCCCCGGCTCTATGTCACCCGCGCGTTCGCCCGGCTGTCCCAGGCCCCGGTGCTGCCGTACGCGACGCGGCTGGAGATGCTCGCCAAGGCGGCGGATCTGTTCGAGAACGCCGTGGTCGAGGGGCAGTCGATCGACGACTACCTCGATCTGGTGAGCCTGTGCGCCGGTGTGCCGCGCGCGATCGCACACGCCTCGATCGCCGCCATCGCCCGGACCCTGCGCGCGTTGCCGGACACGCTGGCTCAGGAGATACCGCGGGGCGCGGTCACCGACATCGACGACCCCCGGGTGAGAGAGGGCGCGGCGTACTGGGCGCGCCACGGCAGGACGCTCGCGGTCCACGCCTCCGGCAACACTCCGGGCGTACATGCTCTGTGGCCCAGCGCGCTGGCACTCGGCTACTCGGTGGCGGTCCGGCCGTCGAGCCGCGAGCCGTTCACTCCGCAACGGCTCGTGCGCGCGTTCCGGGAAGCGGGTTTCACCTCGCACCTGGCCCTGCTGCCCACCGACCACAACGTCGCCGACGCGCTCATCGAGCACGCCGACCGGGCGCTGGTCTACGGCGGACAGGCCGTCGTGGACAAGTACGCCGCGAACCCGGCGGTGCTCACCCAGGGGCCGGGGCGCTCGAAGACGGTCGTCACCGATGACGTCGACTGGCGTGACCACCTGGACACCGTCGCCGCCTCGGTCGGGAGCCTCGGCGGCGCCGCCTGCACCTGCACAACCGCGGTGCTTGTCGAAGGCGATGTGGCGGAGGCGAACGCGTTCGCCTCCGCCCTGGCCGACCGGCTCGCCGAACTGGAGGCCGGCAAGCACCGCACCGAGCTGCCGCAGGCGACGGCCCGTCAGCTTGCCGACTACGTCGAGCGGGTCGGCGCGGGCACGACCAGCTTCGGCCGGGACGACATCGTGGAGACGGTCCGGCCGGGAACGGCGGTACTGCACCCGGTCGTCCGGGTCGCGCCCGATGCCAAGTCCCCGGTGCTGGGCGTGGAACTGCCCTTCCCGTGCGTCTGGATCGCGCCGTTCAATCGCGCCGACGGGATCGCGCCGCTGACCTCCTCGCTGGTCGTCGCCGCGATCACCGAGGACATGGAGTTGGCGCAGCAACTGCTCGACGAGCCGAGCATCACCAACGTCTACATCGGCGCCCACACCACGACGTGGATGAAACCGGGGGTGCCGCACGACGGCTACCTGTCCGAGCACCTGATGAGAACCAAGGGCGTCATCCGATGACCTGGCCGCTCTAGCGCAACCACCCCCACAACGGAAAGAACCGATCATGAGCGCTGACACGCCCGCCCTCGCCACCACCGCTCCGGTGGACAAGGCGGCCGACCGCCGCCGAGCGATTGTCTTCGCCGTCCTGTGCTGCGGATTCGTGCTGACAAGCCTCGACATGATGATCGTGAACGTCGCTTTCCCGGCGATCGAGCACGAGTTCCCCGGCTACAGCAATGCCGTCCTCAGCTGGACGCTGAACGCGTACACGATTCTCTACGCCGCTGCGCTGATCCCCGCCGGCCGGCTGGCCGATCATCTCGGCCGCAAGCAGACGTTCCTCGGCGGGCTGGTGCTCTTCACCCTGGCCAGCGCATTGTGCGCGTTCGCCCCGAGCCTGCCGGTACTGATCGCGGCGCGGGCCCTGCAGGCGCTCGGCGCCGCCGCCCTCACCCCGACGTCCATGGGCCTGCTGCTGCAGGTGAACCCGCCTGAGCTGCAGCAGCGCGCGATCCGCAGCTGGACGGCGGCTGGCGGGATCGCCGCGGCCATGGCACCGATCATCGGCGGCCTGCTCGTCCAGTACGACTGGCGGCTGATCTTCCTGATCAACGTGCCGATCGGCGCCCTGGCCACGGTCGTCGGGCTGCGTGTGCTGCCTGCCTCGGCGCAGCGTTCCTCGGCACCGAGCCCGGACCTGCTCGGTGCGCTGGCCGTCGCGCTCTTTGTCGGTGCGCTCGTCTTCGCACTGGTCGAGGCGCCGGATGCCGGATGGGGCTCGGCGACCACGCTGTCGGCGTTCGCCTGCGCGGTGGCGCTGCTCGTCGTCGCCGTCGTCCGGAACCTGCGGCACACGTCGCCGGTCGTCCCGCGTGAACTGCTTGCGTTGCCCGTCTACGTCCGGACGAACATCGCGGCGTTCGTCTACAGCGCGGCCTTCGCGGTGATGCTGCTCTCGGTCGTCCTCTGGACGCAGAACGTACGCGGCTACTCCGCGATCGAGACGGGCCTTGCCATCGCGCCGGGGACCGTGCTGATGCCGATCTTTGCCATCCTCACCGGGCGGATGGCGAAGAGCATCGGCCTGGCCCGCACCGCGGCGCTCGGCTGCGTCGTCCTCGGCCTGGGCATGGTCTGGTGGACGGTCACGGCTCCGACGGACCTGCCCTACGTGCTGGCGGTCATGCCCGGTTCCATGCTCACCTCCATCGGCACGATCGTGGCGATGGCGGCATTCGCCGGGCAGGTGTCCACAACCATCCCGCAGGCCTTCTACGCCTCTGGCTCGGCCGTGCACACGATGGCCAAGCAGATGGGCATCGCGATCGGTGTCGCCCTGCTGCTTGTGATCCACGACAGCGCCAACAGCGACGGGACGTCACCGGTGCCGGCCCTGCGCGACGCATGGATCGCCGCCGCCGTACTCACCGTCGTCGCGGCCGGCATCGCCCTGGTGGCTCCGCGTAAAACGGCTACCACTCCTGCTGAATAGACCACTCCTGCCGAATAAGAGGGAATCGTCACATGCTCACGTTGGACACGTCTGCCGCGCGCAAGATCTGGGAAAACTGGCTGCGCATGTGGAACGAGGATTCTGACGTCGCCCACGAAATCATTTCTCCGGCCGGGTACGTGCTGCACCTGCCCGACGTCGGCGCCACGATCGACCCGTCGAAAATCTCGGGCCCGGCGGAAATGTCGAAATGGGTTTCCGGCTTCACCGGGAAATTCGAGGGCCTGCGGTATTCGACGGACTTCGGACCATTCGTCGACGACTCCGAGCGTCGTTTCGCCTATCGCTGGATAGGCACCGGGACCTGGACCGGAGCCACCAACTGGCCGCACGACATCCCGGGCGAGGAGGCGATCTTCGTCGGGGTCGACATCTTCCAGGTCGACGAGGCGCTGCACATCACCGAGTGCTGGTCCCAGGGCGCCGTCACCAGGACGACGTGAGCGCCCACCCGCAGGCCCCCCAGACCGACGAGGAGTAGCCCATGGCACTGCACACAGGGACGACGGCCGAGCCGATTCTCGGTATCCGGGCAGCGCGCTGTTGGTTCCCGGAGAAGACGCGTACCCCCAAGGACGAGGTCCGGACCGGGAACCTCACCGCCGAGCAGGCGGCCCGGCACGGTGATGTGACGCTGCACATCAGCCGCTGGTGGGACACCGAGTCCGCGCCGGCGATGGCCGTGGCCGCCGGCCGCGCGGCGCTGTCGGCGTCGGGCGTGCCCGGCGACGCCATCGGGTTGCTGGCCTACGCGTGGACGAACTACCAGGGCAATCCCTTCTTCACCGCGGCGCACTGCGTCGCGGAGGGGCTGGATCTCCCGCGCTCGTGTGCGCCGGTCGGCATCCAGCAGGCCTGCAACGGCGCGGCGATGGCCTTCTCCCTCGCGGCCGGTCAGCTGCGGCTGGGCGAGCACTCCCATGCGTTGATCGTGGCTGCGGACCGGTTCGAGGCGCCCGCCGTCGACCACTGGCGCAGCCACATCATGCTCGCCTACGGCGACGGCGCGTCGGCCGCGGTCGTCGGGCAACCGGCCCCCGGCGACGCGTTCCACCTCCTGGCCATCGAGCACGTCGCCGCACCGGAGCTGTGGCGCACGCGCGACGACTACGACGGCTTCGGCCAGCAACCGGCGTTGGCGCCGCCGTACATCAACGCGATGCCGACCACGAAGTTCTCCGACGAAGGCGGGCGGCCCCGCCTGCGCGCGGTGTCGCACGAGTGCATCACCGAGGCGGTGGACAAGGCCTTGGACCGCGCCCGGTTGGCGCCGGGTGATCCGCGGATAGTCAGGGTGCTCGCCCCGCGGCTGAGCGACAAGGTGCGCGAGCTGATGATCGGGCCGATCGAGGAGAAGTACAGCGATCGGATCGTCTGCCACTACAGCGCGTCCGGCCACCTCGGCGCGGGCGACTTCCTCGCCAACATCGCCGAGGCCGAGACGGCGGGCGATCTCGCGCCGGGGGACATCGTGCTCGTCCTCGGGGCCGGCGGCGGCTACTCCTACACCTGCGCGGTGTTGCAGGTGCCGCAGGAGCGTGCGGCATGACCCGACTCGCGATCACCGGGATGGGATTCACGCTGCCGGGCGGGGTCCGCACCGCGGACGACTTCTGGCAGCGGGTGCGGGCCGGGCAGTCGGCGCTCACCCAGCACTCGGCGTTCCACGACCGCGGTGTGCCGACCGTCATGGCGGGACGGCTCACGCACGCCCCGGTGGTCGAGGGGCTGGACCCGAAGCACGCGAGCAAGTACTCGCGCGAGATCCTCGCAGCGCTCGCCAGCATCGACGAGGCGCTGGACGACGCTGGCATCGGCGACGTCGATCCGCATCGTGCCGGTGTCATCGCCTCGTCGTCGCGCGGCCCGCTGCAGTGGTGGGAACGCGAGTTCGCCTCGGCGTCCGGGATCGGTCGGGTCCTGGGCGGACTGCCGGGCGCGCCCGCGAGCATCGCGGCCATCCGCACCGGCGTCCAGGGCTACGTCAGCACCGTGTCTTCGGCCTGTGTTGGCGGCACCCATGCGCTGCGGTCGGCGGCCGCCGAGCTGCGGTCCGACGAGGCCGACGTCATGGTCGTCGTAGGCCACGAGTTCCCGCTGACCGCCGACCTGCTGCGGGTGTACACCGATCCGAAGTCACGGGTGCTGAGCCTGGGCACCACGGCGGCGGACTCGATCCGCCCCTACGATGCCGACCGCGACGGCACCGCCCTTGGCGAGGGAGCCGTGGCCCTTGTCTTTGAGCGGGAGGCCGACGCGGTGGCCCGCGGTGCGCACATATACGCGTTCGTACTGGCCACTGGGGTTGCCAACGAAGCGGCCCACCCGACGGCGATGGAGCAGTCGGGCGAGAAGACCGCGGCGCTCGCTGAGCGGGTGATCAAGAAGTCGGACCTGTCGGTCGGCGACATCGGCTATGTGTGCGGTCACGGCACGGGCACCCGACTGAACGACGTCGCCGAGAGCCGGGCGGTCCGGCGCGTCTTCGGCGACGACACCGATGTGCCGCTGACCTCGGTGAAGCCGATATTCGGGCATCTCTTCGGAGCGTCTTCGCTGGTCAACATCGCCGCCACGGCCTCCATGCTGAACGCGCAGACGATCGCGCCGACCGCCAATAGCGTGCAGACCGACGCCGAGTGTGGGCTCGACTCCGTCTTCGGCGGCGCACGTCGCGCCGAGTTGGCGGCCGCGCTGTCGTTCGCGTTCGCGCTGGGCAGCCAGTCCGCGGTAGTGGCCCTGGAGGCGGCGTGACGACCGCACTCCCCGACGAGGCCATGGCCAGGGCGACGATCGGGCACGAGTACGCGCAGGAATCGGTGCGCGCCGGCGAGCACGTGAGGTCGAGGCTGACGACGCTCTACGATGTGCCGCCGGGCATGACCTTTGCGCAGTACCGGGCGACGGTCCGCTTCGGCGACGACGCCACGGTGCCGGCCGCGCGCGACCTGACGATCGAGGGCGTACCCGTCCGTACGTTCACCCCGAACGGACCCTCCCGCGGCGACTACCTGCATCTGCACGGCGGCGGATGGTGCCTGGGCAGCCACACCATGCACGACGAGACGCTGCAACAACTCGCCGATCGCACCGAGTTGACGGTGACGTCCATCGGCTACCGGATGGCGCCCGAACACCGCTACCCGGCCTGCCTCGACGACATCCTCGCGGTCGCCCGCGCGGTCAGCGAGCGTCCGGGCACGGGATTCCTGGCCATCGGAGGCGAATCCGCCGGCGCCCACCTGGCCGCCCTGACCGTGATCCAACTCCCCGAACGCCTCGGGCGCCAGCCCTTCTCCGCGGTCTCGCTCAACTACGGCGCCTACGACCTCACCGCTGGCTTGGACCGCGCCCTCGCCCTCCTGATGCCCGACGCCGACACCGAGACCCGACGGGCCGCCTCACCCCTGCTCGCCGACCTGACCGCCGTGCCGCCGGCCCGCTTCTGTATCGGCACCGGCGACGCACTGCTCGCCCAGACCCTGTCGATGCAGGCCCGTTGGCGTGAACACGCACCGACCGAACTGGATGTCTTCGCTGGGGCGGCCCACGCGTTCACGACGATACGTTCGACGGCGGCGCGAGTGGCGAAGGAGCGTGAGGCGGAGTACCTGCGCCGTGGACGTGACGCCTCATCGACGCCGAGACCGACGTAGAACGCACAGGACACCGGATCCCACTGACACGGCAACAACAGACAACAACACGACAAGGCGGGACGCAGGAATGATCGACCTGAAGAAACTGGATCTGTGGAACGAAATGTGGAACGGCGAGCTCGCTCTGGCGGACGAGCTCTGCTCCCCGCAGTTCACCATCTTCTTCGGCCGCGACGCCTCGACCCACAACGGCGACGAGATCAACGATCCCGCCCAACTCAAGACGTTCATCAACGACTTCCGGGTCTCGCTGAACAACGACCTGGAGTTCACCTTGGTCCGCACCTACGCCGACCGCGGCGCGGGCGCAGAGTTCGCCGTATCCCTGTGGAACCTGCACGTCGGCCCGGACCGAGTGGTCGGCGGGATCGACGTCTTCGAGTTCGACGACGCCGGCCGGATCGGCAAGGTGTACTCGGTGACGGGGCAGCGCGGCATCATCGGTTAGGTGACGGAGAGCGACCGAATGCTGGGTGTATTGCGCATGCTCATCTGGTCGATCCGGTTGGCCGGCACCTGGCCAACCGGGAGTTCCCCGCCACGATCCACGGCTACGGGGACTGGATGCACTCGCACGGCGTTGACGGCGGCCGGGGTGGAGGGCACCGGCGCCCAGTACCCCAGCAGGACTGTCCTGCCGGTGCACTAGGTGCCGAGCCGGGCCGGGTGCTGACCGCGGCCGGGATCACCGTCGTCGACGTGGACCACTCCGACCGCAAGACGCGGCGGATGAAGGGCAAGTCCGACCCGATCGAAGCCTACGCCGCCGCGACGGCCGTGCTTTCTGGCCGGCCCACCGGCATCCCCAAGAGCATGGACGGCGTGGTCGAGGCCGTGCGCGTCCTGCGCAGCGCGCGCCGCAGCGCGGTCAAGGCCCGCACCCAGACGATGAACCAGATCCGCGGCCTGCTCGTCTCGGCCTCCGCGATGCTGCGCGAGCAGGTCGCGGGCCTGGACCGGGCCGCACTGACACGCGCCCTGGCCCGGCTGCGTCCCGGCGACGCCCTGTCCCTCCCGCTGGCCGCGACCCGGGCCTCGCTGCGGCGCCTGGCCCGCCGTCACCAGGCCATGGACGAGATTGCCGAGCTGGACACCGAGATCGCGCCGCTGGTCAAGCGGGCGTCTACAGCGGCCGGGAGCTGCTCGCGCTGGGCGTGGCGTGACCTGGGGGTCGCGGGTGGGGGCGTTGTCGCGGAAGAGGCCGGATGCGATGGAGATCGTGTAGGCGTCGGCGTCGACGGCTGAGCCGCGGTCGTGGGGGAGGGCGGCGACGCGGGTGCGCAGTTCGTCGCGAATCCGGGTGGCCATGGCGGCGGTGAGCTGCCGGTGGAGATGCGGGGCGGGCCGGCGCCGTGGCGGGTCAGGCGTATGGCTGGGAGGGGCAGAGGGCTCCCCACGTACTCGTAGCTGAGCGCGCTGCCTTACTCCCTGTCCATTGGCAAAACCACCGCAAGGTGAGTCCCTCTCTGGAGTGCCGGGATATTCAAGACGACGCCTTGGTAAACAATGAGCGTTGCGCGGTCAATGTGCGGGTGCCGGCACCGGCTGGATGGGGTGAGGGACATGGAGGAGCCGAGGATCGCGGTCGCCGTGGTGACCATGGGAAACCGGCCCGGCGCAGTCGACGCCCTGCTGCGGTCCGTGGCCAAGCAGGACCTCGCCCCCGCCCGCATCGTGATCGTCGGCAACGGCTGCCGGCTGCCTGAGTTCGCTCACCGCCTCGACCTGCCCGGCGAGGTCACCACCATCGATGTCGAGGAAAACCTCGGCTGCCCGGGCGGCCGCAACATCGCCCTCGCCCGGCTGCGCGCGTACGGCGACGTCGACATCGTCGTCGAACTGGACGACGACGGACTGCTCCTCGACGTCGAGGTGCTCCGGCAGGTCCGGGACCTGTACGCCGCAGACCCGCGCCTCGGCATCGTCGCCTTCCGCATCGTGGACGAAGGGGGCGAGACCCAGCAGCGGCACGTGCCGCGCGTCGGGAACGCCGACCCGATGCGCGGCGGTTACGTCACCGGCTTCCTCGGCGGCGGGCATGCCCTGCGCATGGCCATGCTCACGGAGACCGGGGACTGGCCCGCCGAGTTCTTCTTCGCGCACGAGGAGACCGACCTGGCCTGGCGGGCCGCCGACGCCGGCTGGAAGATCCTCTACGCGCCCGAGCTGCTCCTCCAGCACCCTCGGACCTCACCGGCCAGACATGCCGTCTACTTCCGGGTGACCGCCCGCAACCGGGTCTGGCTGACCCGTCGTCGGCTGCCCCTGCCCCTGATCCCGGTCCACCTGGCCGTGTGGACCCTGATCACCCTTCTGCGCACCCGTTCGACGGGCGGGTTACGGGCCTGGTTCGGGGGCTTTGTGGAGGGGGTGCGCGAACCCGCCGGTGAGCGCCGCCCCATGCGCTGGCGCACGGTCTGGCGGCTCACCCGCCTCGGACGCCCGCCCGTCATCTGACTCCGGGCGACGGATCGCCAGACGGACCTGGAAGCAGACCTGGAACCAGAGCTGGAAACAGACGTGGAAACAGTGCTGAAACGGGACGAGGGTTCCGGTCGTTCACCTCCGCCGACCGGAACCCTCTCGCGTCCCCGGATCAAGTCCTGCGGCGACACTCCCCCGAGTTACGCGGCAAACGCGCGCGCCGTCGGCCCGGTCCGATGCGAAGATCACATCAGGGTTCGCCAACGGATCGCTAACATATGGCCAGCGGTTCTCCCGGAGGTCGCCAACCGGTTGGCGTGAAGCCGTCGTGCGACTCCGGGAACAGGCCGGAAACCCAGCGGATTCCGGCCCCGACGGCACGGAGAAGGTGGCGGGAATTCGTCCTCGACGGGACCGGATTCCGCCAGGAGCCAGGTACCGGCGGGCACCCGCCGTACGGCGCGGTCGGCCAAGACCGCGCGGGAAGGCGATGGGCGGAGTGATGCGGCGGTACGAGCTGAGGTTCGGACTGCTGGGACCTCCGGTGCTGTATCTCCCCGGCGGCGAGGTCCGGCCCATCGGCAGCCCCAAGGTGCGCGCGCTGCTCGCCGCGCTGCTCCTGGAGGCCGGGCGGGTCGTCTCCGTCGAGTCGGTCAAGGACGCGCTGTGGGGCGGGGCGCCCCCGGTGTCCGCACAGGCCTCGCTGCACAACCACGTCACCCGGCTGCGCCGGCTCCTCGATGATCCTGAGCGGCTGCGGGCCGTACCGCCCGGGTATCTGCTCCGCGTCGACGACGGTGAGCTGGACGCCGACGTGTTCGACGCGCGGGTGGCGCAGGCGCGCGCGGCGCACGGGCGCCGGGAGTGGGCGCCGGTGCTGCGCGCCTGCGCCGCCGCGCTCGCGCTCTGGCGCGGCAGCCCGCTCGGCGGCCTCCCAGCCGAGTTCGGCGGCTACGCCTTCGTGCAGCGCGTGGAGGAGGCCCGGCTGCTTCTGATGGAATGGCGCTACGACGCGGAGCTCGCCATCGGCGGGCCGCGACTGGGCGGAGTCGTGCCGGAGTTGGCGGCGCTCGTCGCGGAGTACCCGCTCCGTGAGGCCTACCACCGTCAGCTGATGCTCGCCCTGCACCGCACCGGCCGGCAGGCCGAGGCCCTCGCCGTCCACCGCGACCTGCGCAACCGCCTGATCGAGGAACTCGGCGTCGAGCCGGGCGCTGCGGTCCGCGAGGCCCATGTGGAGGTGCTGCGGGGGAGTGGCGGGGTGGGGGAGGGCGGATGGTACGAGGGTGTGACCGACGGGGGTGTGCCGGACGCGGGTGTGCCGGATGAAGGGGTGCGTGATGGTGGTGAGGCTGCCGCGGGCGTGTCGTGGCCGGTCGCGCAGTTCCCCGCGTCCCCCGGAGGCGCGTCGACGGGCCGTCAGCCGGCAGCCGAGGGCGTCGAGGCCGGTGCGGAGTTCGACCCGGTCGGGGAGCAGCCCGCAGGCCCCGGTTCTGCGCGAGGCGACTCCCCGGTACCCAGGCCCGCCCAACTCCCCCCGTGCCCAGCTCACTTCACCGGACGCACCGCCGTCCGTGAAGAGCTGGTCGATGCCCTCACCTCGGCGCCCGCCCCGGCTGTCACCGTCGTCAGCGGTATGGCGGGTGTCGGCAAGAGCGCGCTCGCGCTGCACGTCGCCCATCACCTGCGGGAACGTTTCCCCGACGGTCAGCTCTACGTCAATCTGCACGGCGCCACTCCTGGCGTACCCCCGCTCGCCCCCGCCCAAGCGCTCGCCGCGCTGCTGCGGGACCTCGGTGCCGACCCCCGGCGCGTCCCCGAACACCTGGACGCGGCCGCCGCGTTGTTGCGCTCCCTGCTCGCACCGACCCGCACCCTGCTGCTGTTCGACGACGCCGCGAACGCCGCCCAGGTACGGCCGCTGCTCCCCGGCGGGCCAGGCTGCGCGGTGATCGTCACCAGTCGTTCGCCGCTCACCGCGCTCGACGGCGCCCGCCGGTTTCCGCTCGGGCCGCTGACCGGTGAGGACAGTGCGGCGCTGCTGCGCGCGGTCAGCGGGCGGGAGGAGATCGACGCCGGTCACCCGCTCGTCGGCCTCACCGGCCGGCTGCCGCTCGCCCTGCGCGTGGTCGCCGCCCGGCTGGCCGCTCGCCGCGCCCTCACACCAGAGGTGCTGGCCGGTCAACTCACCGCCACCGAGAGCAGGTTGCAGCACCTCGAATACGACGACCTGAGCGTCCGGCGCTCCCTGGCCGTCGCCCATGACGCCCTCGCCGCCTCCGACCGGTCACCCGACCGTGACGCCGCCCTCGCCCTGCGCCACATCGGCTCCCTCGACCTGCCCACCTACGGCGCCCCGCTGATCGCCCGCCTCACCGGCACCGACGAGCGCCGCGCCGAAGCCGCCCTGGACCGGCTGGTCGACGTGGCTCTCCTGGAGGAGACCGCGTACGGCCGCTACACCCCGCACGACCTGGTACGGGACTTCGCACGGGAGCTGGCCGAGGGCACCGACCGCACCGAGGCCTCCCTTACCGCCCTGCGCTGGTTCGCCGCCGCCGCCGAACTCGCCCTCGTCGCCATCGTCGAACCCGGCCTCGAACAGGGCGACCGCCGCCGGCCCACCGCCGCCCAGCCCGCCGAACACCAGCCGTACGCAGCCGCCTTGCCCCCCTTCGAGTGCGCAGAGCACGCCTTCGCCTGGGGCGATCTGGAGCTGGAGAACATCGTCGCCCTGGTGGAGCGGTACGCCGGCACGGCCGAACCCCGGATCAGCGCCTACCTCTCCACGCTCGTCCGGCTGCTCTTCCCCTACGTCCTGCGCAGCGGCCGGGTCGCCGAGATGGAGGTGCTCGGCACGGCAGCCCTGGCCGCCGCCCGGCGCCTGGGCGACGCGCCCGCCGAGGCCTACGCCCTGGGCGACCTCGCCGGCCTGCACTTCCTGACCGGCCGCCAGCGGGAGGCCCTCGCCCTGACCGACCAGGCCCTCGCCCTCTGGCGGCGGCTGGACGTGGCGTCCTGGATCCGGCGCAGCCTGAACAACCGGGGGCTGCTGCTGGAGGGGCTCGGACGGTACGACGAGTCGGGCGAGGCACTGCGGCAGAGCCTGGAGTACTCCCGGCAGCTGAACGACCCCTACGGCGAGGCCGTCACCCACAGCCACCTCGGCAACCTCTACGAGCACACCGACCCCCGCGCCGCAATCGAGCAGCACCGGCGCTCACTGGCGATCGGGGACGCCATCGGCGCCGTCATCGTGCAGCACTCGGCGCACTGCAACATCGGCTACGCCCATCTCGCCCTCGGCGAACCGGCGGCCGCCGCCGCGCACTTCGAGGAGAGCCTGCGCATCCTCGGCCGCCACGGCGACTGGCACGGCGAGTCCCAGACCCGGCTCGGTCTGGTCCGCGCCCTGCGCGGCCTCGGCCACACCGACCGTGCGCAACACGAGTGCGCCGAACTCCTGGACCGCGCCGACGCCCGCGCCGACCGCTACAGTGGCGGGCTCGCCCGCCACCAGCTCGGTCTGCTCCGGCGCGAGCAGGGGCGTATGAGTGAGGCGTACGACGCCTGGCGCGCGGCCCTGGCCGCCCTGGACGGCACGGACGAGGCCGACGTCCTCGTGGAGCTGCGCGAGCTGCTGCCGGCCGGTGACTGATCACTTCGCGTCGGCATAGCACTCCACCACCGCCGTCGTGAACGGGAAGCGGACCGGCGTCTCCCCGAACGTCAGCCGTCCCGCCAGGTCGGCCGCCTCCCCGATCGCCGCCGCGACCGCACCCGTCTCCTCCTCGGGACAGTGCACGATCACCTCGTCGTGCTGGAAGAAGACCAGCTCGGCCGCCATGTCCGCGCAGGTCCGGCGCAGCGCCGCGAGCATCAGCAGAGCCCAGTCGGCGGCGCTGCCCTGGACGACGAAGTTGCGCGCGAAGCGGCCTCTGGCACGGGAGTTGGTGGACGCGTAGCCCGGCACCCAGCCCTCCGCCGCATGCTCCTCCGGTTCCTCCTGGGGCATGCCCGCCTCCTCCGCGCCGTCGCCCGCACCGGCCGCCGGCGGACAGGTCCGGCCCAGCCAGGTCCGCACCAGCCGTCCCTCCTCGCCGGCCCGCGCCGCGTCGTCGACATAGGCCACCGCCCTGGGGAAACGGCGTCTGAGCGCGGCGAGGTTCTTCAGGCCGTCACCCGAGGTCTGGCCGTAGACCGCGCCAAGGACGGCCAGCTTTGCCTGCTGCCGGTCACCGGAGAAGGCGCGGTCGGAGACGGACTGGTAGAGGTCGGTCTCCCGCCCCGCGACCTCCATCAGCCCGGGGTCGCGGGAGATCGCCGCGAGCACCCGCGGCTCCATCTGGTCGGCGTCCGCGACGACCAGCCGCCAGCCGGGTTCGGCGACCGCGGCCCGCCGGATCACCTTGGGGATCTGCAGGGCGCCCCCGCCGTTGGTCACCCAGCGCCCGGTGACCGTGCCGCCGGCCTGGAACTCGGGCCTGAACCGGCCGTCGCGCACCCAGTCCTGGAGCCAGGTCCAGCCGTGCGCCACCCAGATCCGGTACAGCTTCTTGTATTCGAGCAGCGGCTTCACCGCGGGGTGGTCGATGCCGGAGATCTCCCAGCGGCGGGTGGACTTCACCTTGATCCCGGCCTGGGCGAAGGCCTTGATCACATCGGCCGGCAGATCCGGGCGGACCCGCCTGCCGAACGCGCCCGACACCTCGTCCGCCAGTTCGGCCAGCCGGCGGGGCTCGCCACCGCCCGCGTACCGTTCGCCGAGCAGTTCGCGCAGCACCTCGCGGTGGACCTCGGCGCTCCAGGGCAGGCCCGCGCGGTTCATCTCGGCGGCGATCAGCATCCCCGCCGACTCCGCTGCCGTCAGCAGGCGCATCCGGTCCGGGTGTTCGGCCCGGTCGTGCCGGCGTTGCTGCTCGGCGTAGACCGCGAGGAGTTCGTCGAGCGTCAGGCGGGTGGTGCCCTGAGGCTCGAACAGCGGGGACTGTGCGCCCGGTTCGGCCGAACGCTGCGGTGGATCGGGCGGTACGGGGCCGCCACGGAGGCGGGCCAGGGCGGCGGCGGCCGAGTGCGGCTCGCCGGACCTTCCCTCGTGGCCCAGCAGGAGTGTCTCGGCGTCCTCGATGTCGTAGCACCGCTCGACTCGCACCCCCGTGGCGAGCAGACGCGGATAGACCTCGGCGGTCGACCTCCACACCCAGCGCGTGACCTCCGGGCGGCCCCTGACCGCCCCGGCGAGATCGGACTCCCGCCGCACCGGCCCGGCGGGCAGCCCGTCCGGACCGAGGGGGGCGACATCCACGCCACCGTCCTCGGCCGGAGCGAGAGCCCACCGGTCGGTCATGCAGCGAGTGTGACACCCCGCACTGACAAATCCCCTGACCTGCGGGTTCAAGGGTGCGCGACACACCGACGGCGGAGTCAACCGCCTGTTCGGCTCCCGCTTGTTCGGCTCCCGCCTGTTCGGCTCCCGTCCGTTCGGCACCCGGCCGTCCGGGCGGTTTCCCGGTCGTTCGGACCTGGTCGTTCGGCCCCCGGCTGTTCGGACGCCGGCCATCACCGCGCCCGGGCTGACCGGAGCCGCCGCCCGCGAGGCCCTGCTCTCGGTGGACCCGGACCCCGTGGACGCGGCCCGTAGATCTCGCCGGCCGGTGGGGTCCCGGCCGATGGGGTGGGGCGGCCTTGGCTGTCCGGACCCCGGTTTCCCGGCCGGTCGGCCCCCGGCTGTTCGCCCCGCGGCTCTTCAGATCCCGGCCGTCCGGCCCCGGTCTTCCGGTCGTTCCCGGCCGTACGAGGCGCGCCGTTCAAGTCTCCGGCCCGCTCGGCCCCCGGCCGTTCAAGTCTCCGGCCCGCTCGCCCCGGCCGCGTGAGACCCCGCCCGTCTCAGCTCGCCCCGCCCTCCTCCGTATCGTCCGGCGTCTCCGCCGCGTCTGCCGCTTCCGCGGCCCCCTCTGCGGCTTCCGCCGCCCCGTGGCTGTCGCGTTGTTCCACCCACAGGGCCAGCACCTTGGCGATGTACTCCTCGGTCGCCGGCTTGGTGATGCCCAACCCGCTGAGGACGCCTTCGCCGTTCTCGTGTTCCAGGAGGGCCAGCAGCAGGTGTTCGGTCCCGACGTAGTTGTGGCCGAGGCGCAGCGCCTCGCGGAAGGTGAGTTCGAGGGCCTTCTTGGCCTCCGGCCCGTAGGGGATGAGGTCGGGGACGTTCTCCGCGGCCGGCGGGAGCGCGGCCGTCGCCGCCTGGCGCACGGAGTCCAGCAGGACGCCCTGCGCGACGATCGCCTTCGCCGCGATGCCGTCCGGCTCGGCCAGCAGTCCGAGGACCATGTGCTCGGGGCGGCCCTCCGGGTTGCCCGCCGAGATCGCCTCGTTGTGCGCGGCCATGACCACGTTCCGCGCTCGCGGCGTGTAGCGGCTGAAGCCCTGGCTGGGGTCGAGGTCGGCCGACTCCTTGGGCACGAAGCGCTTCTGGGCCGCCTGCCGGGTCACGCCCATGCTCTTGCCGATGTCGGTCCAGGACGCGCCCGAGCGCCGGGCCTGGTCGACGAAGTGGCCGATCAGATGGTCGGCCACGTCATCGAGGTGATCGGCGGCGATCACCGCGTCCTGGAGTTGGTCGAGGGGTTCGGGGTGAACCTTCTTGATCGCCGCGATGAGGTCGTCGAGGCGTACGGATGCCGTGATGTTCGGGTTGGTCGCCATGCGTCAACCGTAAGTTGACACCCCGGGACTGTCAACCCTTGGTTGACAGTCCTGTCATGCTTCGCACCGCTACGCGCGCGTGCGAGCGGATTCCGGTGCCTGGGACGAGGGGCCGCCGGGCGGTTGTCCACAGGCTGTGGACAACCGCCGACCGCTGTCGGTGCCGCGTGGCACGATCGACAGGTGACCAGCAGCCAGCCCAGCACCGTCGACCGAGCCTTTCAGAGCGCCCTGTACGACGGCACCGACTCCGGCCTCGACACGGGCGCCTCCCTCCTCGCGGCGGATTCCGGCGCGGACGCGGAACTCGCTCGCCGGGGCCGGGAGTTCGTCGCGGCGGCCTGGCGGCGCGGCTGGCAGCCCGCCGACGTCGTACGACTGGTGCGGCGCGAGCTGGACGACCCGCACGTCCGGCTCGCCGCCGGGCTGATCCGGGCGCAGGCGCCGGACGACCGGGCGCGCGGGCCCCGCTGGAAGGCGCAGCTCGACGCGCTGCCGGACGGTCACGTGCGCGTGGGCGACCGTTTCTCGCACGCCACCGCCGTCCTGGAGCTGCACCGGCTGCTGCTGCGGCTGCCCGCCCTGGAGCCCCTCGACGACGCCGGTTCCCGCGCGGACGCGCACCGGCCGGAGTCCCGCATGCTCACCCGGATCCGCGCTCTGCTCGCGAAGGCCGAGGCGACCGGCTACCCGGAGGAGGCCGAGGCGCTCAGCGCCAAGGCGCAGGAGCTGATGGCCCGGCACAGCGTCGACGAGGCGCTGCTCGCCGCGGGGGCGCCCGCGCCGGACGCGCCCGGAGCCTGCCGGATCGGGGTCGAGCCGCCGTACGAGCAGGCCAAGGCGGTGCTGCTGGACGCGGTCGCCACGGCCAACCACTGCCGGGCGGTGTGGAACGAGCCGCTGGCCTTCTCCACGGTCGTCGGCTTCGAGGCGGACCTGGAGGCGGTCGAGCTGCTCTACACCTCCCTGCTGGTGCAGGCCACGCACGCGATGACGAAGGCGGAGACGGCGCAGCGGGCGGGAGGCCGGAAGCGGACGAAGACGTTCCGCCAGTCCTTCGTGGCGGCGTACGCCCACCGGGTCGGTGACCGGCTGGCGGCCGCCGCGCGGGCGGCCGTCAGCGAGACCGACGCGCCCCAGGACCTGCTCCCGGTCCTGGCCACCAGGGAGATGGCCGTGACCGACCGCATGGAGCGGATGTTCCCGGAGACCATCACGACCCGCCTGCGCGGGGTGACCGACGAGGCGGGCTGGACAGAGGGCACGAGAGCAGCGGACCAGGCCCAGGTCCGCTCACGAACGCAACTGCCCTAGGGCCTGTCGTTTGGATCACTCCGCAGACGCGGGGGCTGGCACGCGCATCTGCCGCGTTGTCGTCGGTCGCCGACGTCCCCCAGCCTTCGGCCGGGGGTGCCCCCACCGCGTCGCCCGCCGCGGTAGCGGCTGATTGTCCACGCCTCCTCCGCCTTGCGGCTACACGCACCGGCCCCCGCTCCCCGGCATCGAACCGCACCGCCACTGACCTGCGGCCTGATCCAAACCGCAGGCCCTGGTCCCGGCTCGAAACCAGGCCGAACCGCCCCAGATCAGTCCCCGGCCTGCTGGAACGCCCCCACCGTCGCGTCCGGCTTGTCCGCGGAGCCCTTGCCCGCCACCGGCCCGTACTTCCACGGGAAGCTCTGCGTCGCGTCGCTCCCCGGCAGGGTCACCGTCATCGACGTGGTCGCGAGGCTCGCCTTGTCGCCGTCCTTGCCGCGCACATACGTGATCGAGAAGGTCGCGGAGTCGCCCTTGGCGAGCTTGAGCTTGTCGGACTTCGCGCCCGGCTGGGTGGACAACGTCGCCGACGTGCCGCCCGCCTTCAGCGTGACGCCGGGAAAGCCGTCCAGCGTGCACGGCGCGCTCTGGTTCGTGAGGCTCACCGGCACCTCGCCGGTGTCTCCCGCGGCCGGCGCGACGCTGGCGGAGCCGACCTGGACGGAGACCTTGCCGATCTCGCAGGCCGAGCTGTTCTTGCCGTTGGCCCCGGCGTTGCCGTCGTCGCAGGCGGTCAGGGCGAGGGCGGCGGCGAGGGCCGTGACAGTGAGCGGAATGGCGCGCATGAGCAGATCCCCATCGAGGTCGTTGCGGTGTCCCAGCATCATCACGCCCCTGCCCGGGTCCAGCGCGCCCGCCCCCGCCCTTGACCGCTGCACGGCCTACTCCCAGCCGCCCGCGCGGACCGGTGCGGGCGGGCTCAGCCGCCGAACACGGCCCTGCCGGCCCTACTGCCCAAGGCCCGCCGTCGGCAGCCCCGTCGGCAGCTTGCCACCCTCCGCCTTCGTGTAGGTCTCCGCGCCGGACTTTCCGGACCAGGTGACCTTCATGCCGTCCTTGCTGACCGAGTCGACCATTCCGGTGACGCGGTCCTTGCTGCCGCGCGTGCAGGTGAGGTGGATCATCCGCATCCCGGCCTCATCACCGGCGGTCCCGCTGCACACCGACCCGCCGGTCTCGAAGAGCCCGGCCTGCTTGCCGGTGATCACAAGGGCGACGATCTTGCCACCGCTCGTGGTGATCCAACTGCCCTGCAGTGCGTCGGACGAGGCCGCGGCGCTGTCCGATCCGGACGTGGCGGTCGCGCCCGCGGACGACGTGCCCGACGGGGTGGCCGAGGAGTCGCCGCCGCTGCACCCGGCCAGCGCGAGCACGCCCACCAGCCCCGCGGCGGCGGCCACGATCCGCACGGCCGACCGCACGGCCGGCCGCACGGCCACCGGGGCCGATGCGCCGCGCGCCCCAGCCGAAGCTGCGGCCGAAGCCGTATCCATGTGCGTCGTAGCCGTACTCGCCGTAGCCGTGGTCACCGCAACGCTCCCATGCTCTAGGGGGTCGGCCGCCCGGTTGCCCGGACGACAGCGGCAAGCTACCAGGACTCACCAGGAGGATTTGCGTACGCCAGGTAGGTATCCGCTATGGGCCTGGTCCCGCAGATTCACGCGGGACAGACCGAACGTGCGGAAGTAGCCGCGCGGGCGTCCGTCGACCTGGTCGCGGTTGCGCACGCGCGTGGCGCTCGCGTCCCGCGGCTGCCTGCGCAGCTCACGCTGGGCGGCGAGACGTTCGGCTTCGGTGGAGGACGGCCGCCGCAGGATCTCCTTCAGCTCGGCCCGGCGGGCGGCGTGGCGGGCGACGATCTCCTGTCGCCGCTCGTTCTTCGCGATCTTGCTCTTCTTCGCCATATCGGTGCCTCGCCCCCGTCAGACCTTCACGCCCCGACTCCCCGGAGGCCGACGACGAGGACCGCGAGCTGCTGGCGCAGCTCCACCCGACAGCCCGCCGAGTCCCCCTGCCGGGCGGCATCCCGGGGGACTCGGCGGGCCCTGCGCCCGACTCCCCGCTGGCCAGGGCCGCCCTCGCCGGCTTCGACGTGGAGGCGGCCGCCGCGGCCCAGCACCCGGCCTGCGCGCTGCTGCCCACCGAGGCCGACGCCCACGGCGTCACCACGCTCGTGTGGCACCGCAGGCGGCCCTTCCACCCCGAGCGGCTGTACGCGGCCCTGGAGGACGTGACCTGCGCGGCCGCCCGCAGCCGGGGCCGGTTCTGGCTCGCCGACAAGCCCGACGTGCTGCTGCACTGGGACGCGGCGGGCGGCGCCCTCTGTGTGGAGAGCGCCGGGCCGTGGCTCGCCTCGCTCCCGGACGCGGCCTGGGAGATGGTCCCGCCGGTGCGCCGGGCCGCCGCCGCGCTGGACTGGCACCCGGAGCACGGCGACTGCTGCCAGCACCTCGTCTTCACGTCCCCCGGCCTCGACCGCGACGGGCTCGAACGACTGCTGGAGTCCTGCCTGTTGACCGACGCCGAGTACGCCGCCGGGCGCGCCGCCTGGAAACGGCTGCCGCCCGCCTTCGACAACCTCCTGGAGGTCTGACCCCGCCATGCCCCGCACGACCGACCGCAAGCCGGCGAAGAACCGGCCGAACCCGCTGGACCAGGCGGGCGTGACCTATATCGACTACAAGGACACCGATCTGCTGCGGAAGTTCGTCTCCGACCGGGGGAAGATCCGCAGCCGCCGCGTCACCCGTGTCTCCGCCCAGCAGCAGCGACTGCTGGCCCGGGCGATCAAGAACGCGCGCGAGATGGCGCTGCTGCCGTACGGAGCCGCCCAGATAGGGCGCCGGACCCGGCTGATTAGGTAGGCACTTCCCTACGCTTGACTGGTAGGGAAATGCCTACCTATTGTTGCCGCATGAGCACCCACATCACCCACGCCTCGTTCGTCACCCTCCCCGTCACCGACCAGGACCGCGCCCTGCGCTTCTACCGGGACATCCTCGGATTCGAGGTGACCGCCGACCTGGACATGCCCCAGGGACGCTGGCTCCAGGTCGCCCCCGCGGGCGCGCAGACCGTCTTCACGCTCTCCGGGCCGGAGATGGGCCGGGGGTCTGGGGGCGTCCCCCGGAAAAGCGGTGCCGAGCCGGGCTCGGCACGGGGGATCATGTTGGTGACGACCGATGTCGACGCCGGCTGTGCGAGGCTCGCCGAGGCGGGCACCGACGTACAGGGCCCGGACGACCTCCCGTGGGGCCGGATGGCCTCCTTCCGGGACCCGGACGGCAACGGTCTGATGCTGCTCACGGAGGCTCACAGCTAGGAGACCGGCCATGACCACGACCGGCGCCGTCGAGGACCGCGTCTTCGCTGCGCTCGCCAACGCCACCCGGCGTGAGGTGCTGCGGCTGTTGCGCGACGGCGGCCCCCAGCCGGTCCAGGCCCTGGCCGACCACTTCGACATGCGCCGCCCCAGCCTCTCGGAACACCTCAGGGTGCTCCGGGAGGCCGGCCTGGTCTCCGAGCAGCGCTCCGGCCGGCGGCGCATCTACCGCCTGGAGGCGGCCCCGCTGGCCGACCTGCAGGACTGGCTCCACCCGTACGAGCGGTTCTGGCGGGACCGGCTGAAGGACCTCGGCGCACTGCTCGACCGCATGCCCGACGATGAGCGGCCATGACGACCGGCCTGCCCCCCGACGGTGACGACCTGACCACCATCCGCGTGGACCAGTTCCTTCCGCATCCGCCCGCGAAGGTCTGGCGCGCCCTCACGGAACCCGGTCTGCTCGTGCAGTGGCAGATGCAGGGGGCCGAGAACTTCCGTCTCGAGGTCGGTCACCGATACCGGATGACATCGGTCCCGCGTCCCAACAGCCGCTTCTCGGGCGTCGTCGACGTGCGGGTTCTCGCCTACGACCCGGAGCGGATGCTGTCCGTCCGGTGGTCCGATCCCGATCCGGCCAATCTCTCTCACTGGACCATCACGTGGACGTTGGAACACGAGGGCCGCGGTACGCGTCTCTTCCTAGTGCATGAGGGGTTCGATCCGGACGACCCGGCGCAGATGATGGCGCGAAAGATCATGAACGGGGGCTGGCGGTCGCATGTCTTGGCGGCTCTGGGGCAGACGCTGGAACAGCTTGGGTAAAGCGGGCGTCAAAGCTGTAACCGCAGGAACACCGCGCGTGCACGTGCATTTGCTCATGCATCTGCAGGTGAACGGGGTTATGATCCGGATCAGTTGACCACAGCATCAATGGTCACATCAGCCAGTTAGTGCACCAGCGGGGAGCGACCTGTGGACCTCGACGTTGACGGCGTGTACGGGGGGTTTGACGTGTACAACGGCATGGCTGCGACGCAGCTGGACGGAGTGGCCTGGCAGAAGAGCAGGCACAGCAACTCGCAGGGTTCCTGCGTGGAGTTCGCGCGGCTGCCGGGCGGCGAGGTGGCGGTCCGCAACTCGCGCTTCCCGGACGGGCCGGCGCTCGTCTACACCCGGGCCGAGATCGAGGCGATGCTCCTCGGCGCGAAGGACGGCGAGTTCGACCACCTGATCGCGAGCTGAGGGAGCCATATCGGGGGAACCCGATGCAATCGCCGCACAGGGAACGGTAACGCGCGTAGAAACCCGGCGTGCGAAGACGCCGCATTCCCTATTCGGAGGGCTGGAGCCGGAACAGTGCCCATACGACCTTGCCGCTGAGGGTGCCCGCGAGCGGGTGCCAGCCCCAGCCGTCACTGAAGGAGTCGACCAGGAACAGCCCGCGGCCCGACTCCGCCGAGAAGTCGTCGGAGTCCCTGGGGACGGGGGTCTCGTGGCTCGGGTCGCGCACCGCGCACACCAGCCGCTCGGTCCATCGCATCAGGTGCAGCCGCACGGCAGGCGTCTGCGGCGCGGCGAGGCAATCGGTCTCACCGGGCACCGCGTGCCGCAGGGCGTTGGTGACGAGCTCCGAGACAACGAGGCAGATGTCGTCGAAGCGGTCGCCGACGTCCCACTGGCCGAGCGTTCTGCGGGTGAACAGCCGGGCCTCGCGCACCGCTTCGTGGCGGGCCGGCAGGGCACAGGAGGCGGCGTTGGACACGGCCGCGGGATCAAGCGGCGGAAGGCCCTGCCGTAACGGCTTGAGCATGGTCGATCCATTCGTCCCCATGCGAGGCACTCCCGGGAATTCGCGGTCGTTGCGATGCAGCGGTGGCGCGGGACCATGGTTTCGGATGCGCACAGCAGATGCAAGGGCAGATGCACGTGCACGCGACCGAATTGGACCCTCCCGTACCGCTTGTTGGCCATTTTTTCCGCCAACTTGCTGCTCTTGGCTCACTACCTGCTTGCGTCTTCCTGTGCTTAAACTTTGGCCGCTTTCCGTTTCCGTAACCGGATGAGTACTGCTCGAAGTGTTTTAGTGGCAGACTGCGGGGCCCTGAAGACGGTTGGGGAGGCTGGCGAACGTGAGCGCGGGAGAGCCCGGATCGGTGGTGCGGCGCATGCTGCTCGGTTCGCAACTCAGGCGGCTGCGCGAGGCGCGTGGCATCACCCGCGAGGCGGCGGGCTACTCGATCCGTGCCTCCGAGTCCAAGATCAGTCGCATGGAGCTGGGCCGGGTGAGCTTCAAGACCAGGGACGTGGAAGACCTGCTGACGCTGTACGGCATCACGGACGAGGCCGAGCGCGAGTCGCTCGTCTCCCTCGCCAGGGAGGCCAACGTGGCAGGCTGGTGGCATAGTTACTCGGATGTCCTGCCGAGCTGGTTCCCCACCTATGTCGGCCTGGAGGGCGCGGCGCATCTGATCCGGGCCTACGAGGTGCAGTTCGTCCACGGCCTCCTGCAGACCGAGGAGTACGCGCGCGCGGTGGTGCGGCGCGGTATGAAGGGCGCCGGCGAGGCCGACATCGAGCGCCGGGTCACCCTGCGCATGGAGCGGCAGAAGTACCTGGTGGCCGAAAGCGCCCCCGACTTCCACATCGTCCTCGACGAAGCCGCCCTGCGCCGGCCCTACGGCAGCCGCGAGGTGATGCGCGGTCAGCTCCAGCACCTCGTCGAGATCTCCGAGCGGTCCAACGTACGGCTGCAGATCATGCCGTTCAGCTTCGGCGGCCACTCCGGTGAGGGCGGCTCCTTCACGATCCTGAGCTTCCCGGAGTCCGACCTGTCCGACGTGGTCTACCTGGAGCAGCTCACCAGCGCCCTCTACCTCGACAAGCGCGAGGACGTCGCCCAGTACGAGCAGGCGCTGAAGGAGCTCCAGCAGGACAGCCCCGGACCGGACGAGAGCCGGGACCTGCTGCGGGGCCTGCTCCAGCTCTCCTGAGCCCGGTAGAGGGTTTTCCCCCGGTGCTGCGCGGAGATCGCCGGCGGGTGTCCCAACTCCCAGGTGGCGCAAGTACGATGACGCGTGATCAGACCGTGATGTGGATGTGGATCAGGTGTCTGCATCGACTGCCGACGCAGCAGGGGATCGAGGGATCACATGTCGTCCTATTTCAGCGACCTGGCCCAGCAGTACATCGACGGCGAGTGGCGCCCGGGGACCGGTTCCTGGGACATCATCGACTTCAACCCGTATGACGGGGAGAAGCTGGCGTCCATCACCATAGCCTCGGCAGAGGAGATAGATCAGGCCTACCAGGCCGCCGCGCGCGCCCAGAAGCAGTGGGCCGCCACCAGTCCGTATGCCCGCCGGGCCGTCTTCGAGAAGGCCCTGCGCCTCATCGAGGACCGCGAGGCGGAGATCACCGAGGCGATCATCGCCGAGCTCGGCGGCACGCATCTGAAGGCCGCCTTCGAACTGCACCTCGCCAAGGAGTTCCTGCGCGAGTCGATCCAGTGGGCGCTGCGCCCCGAGGGCAAGATCATGCCCTCCCCGGTGGACGGCAAGGAGAACCGCCTCTACCGCGTGCCGGTCGGTGTCGTGGGCGTGATCAGCCCCTTCAACTTCCCCTTCCTGCTGTCGGTCAAGTCGGTCGCCCCGGCGCTCGCGCTCGGCAACGCCGTGGTCCTCAAGCCCCACCAGAACACCCCGATCGTCGGCGGCACCCTGGTCGCGAAGATCTTCGAGGACGCGGGCCTGCCGGGCGGTCTGCTCAATGTCGTCGTCACCGACATCGCGGAGATCGGCGACGCCTTCATCGAGCACCCGGTCCCGAAGGTCATCTCCTTCACCGGCTCCGACAAGGTCGGCCGGCACGTGGCCACCGTCTGTGCCTCGCTCTTCAAGCGCTCGGTGCTCGAACTGGGCGGCAACAGCGCGCTGGTGGTCCTCGACGACGCCGACATCGACTACGCGGTCGACGCGGCGGTCTTCAGCCGGTACGTCCACCAGGGCCAGGTCTGCATGGCCGCCAACCGCGTGCTCGTCGACCGCTCGATCGCCGACGAGTTCACCGAGAAGTTCGTCGCCAAGGTAAAGACCCTCAAGGCCGGCGACCCGCGGGACCCCCGGACCGTCATCGGCCCGGTGATCAACTCCCAGCAGGCGGAGTCGATTTCGGCCATTGTCGAGCAGGCCGTCGCCGAGGGCGCCACCGCCCTGGTGCACGGCACGACCACCGACAACCTGGTCGAGCCCTCGGTCCTCACCGACGTCCCGGCCGGCTCCGAGCTGCTCCGCCAGGAGGTTTTCGGGCCGGTCGCCTTCCTCATTCCGTTCGACGGCGAGGAGGAGGCCGTACGCATCGTCAACGACACCCCGTACGGGCTCAGCGGCGCGGTCCACAGCGGTGACATCGAGCGGGGCGTGTCCTTCGCCAAGCGGATCGACACCGGCATGTTCCACGTCAACGACGGCACGGTCCACGACGAGCCCGTCGTCCCCTTCGGCGGCGAGAAGCACTCCGGCCTCGGCCGCCTGAACGGCGAGAGCACCGTGGAGGCCTTCACCACCCTGAAGTGGATCTCGGTCCAGCACGGCCGGAGCGGCTTCCCGTTCTAGCGGTCGAAAAGCCGGCCGCCCCGGGCCCTTTAGGACGAGATCTGTCCTAAGGGGCCCGTAGCTTCGTCCGTGTCAGGGCAACACGACCCCAGGAAAGGCGGCCCGTCATGGTCACTCACGTTCCCGCGGAAGAGCAGGGCGACGAGCGCGGAGCACTGATCTCCTTCATCGAGGAACAGCGCGGCGGCATCCGCCGGGCACTGCTCGGCCTGACGGACGAGCAGGCGGCGAGCAGGCCGAGCGCGAGCGAGCTGTCCCTGTCGGGCCTGCTCAAGCATGTCGCCGAGGTCGAGCAGAGCTGGATCGCCCGCGCCAGGCAGGAGCCGCCCACCGTAGAGCGGGACCAGTCGAACTGGCACGAGACGTTCCAGCTGATCGGCGACGAGACCGTGGCCTCGCAGCTCGCCTACTGGGAGCAGGTCGCCGCCGAGACGGAGAAGTTCATCCGCTCCGTCCCCAGCCTCGACGACACCTTCCCGCTCCCGCCGCAGCCGTGGTTCCCGCCGGAGGGCCGGGTCTCCGTGCGCTGGGTCTGCCTCCACCTGATCCGCGAAACCGCCCGGCACGCGGGCCACGCCGACATCGTCCGCGAGTCCCTGGACGGGAAGACGGCCTTCGAACTCGTGGCGATGGAACAGGCCTCCTAGACACCCCCTGGGGCCTGTTGCGAAAGTCCCGCCTGCCCCGCGACGCCCGGCACGCACTCTCGCCGCACCGGGCACGAACCCAAGTACGTCCAGTACGAGGGCTTGCACCCGGCACCCCGAGAGCACGCACCGGACGCCGCGGGGCCCGCCCTCCGGGCGGACGACGGGACTTTCGCAACAGGCCCTAGTGGTGGAAGCTGGTGGCCGCGTCCTTGTCCCTGGTCAACGGGTGCGGCTGCCGGCGCAGTTCGGGCAGCAGCCGGGCGAGGTCCTCCAGGAACAGCTCGGCCAGGTCCTTGGAGAAGCCGTTGCGGCACACCACCCGCAGCACGGACAGGTCCTCCCGGTTGGCTGGGAAGGTGTACGCCGGCACCAGCCAACCGCTCCCGCGCAGCCGCCGGGAGACATCGAAGACGTCGTACGACGTCACGTGGTCGGCGGTGGTGAAGGTGAACACGGGCAGCTGGTCTCCCCGGGTGAGAAGCCGGAAGTCGCCGAGCGCCTCGATACGTTCGGCGAGCCCGGTGGCCACGTCCCGCGAGGCCTGCTGCACCGCGCGGTAGCCGTCCCGGCCGAGACGCAGGAACGTGTAGTACTGCGCGACCACCTGGGCGCCGGGGCGGGAGAAGTTGAGGGCGAAGGTGGGCATGTCGCCGCCCAGGTAGTTGACCCGGAACACGAGCTCTTCGGGCAGCGCCTCCTTGTCGCGCCACAGCGCCCAGCCGACGCCCGGGTAGACCAGGCCGTACTTGTGCCCCGAGGTGTTGATCGACGCCACGCGCGGCAGGCGGAAGTCCCACACCAGGTCCTTGTCGAGGAAGGGCGCGACCATCGCGCCGGACGCGCCGTCGACGTGGACCGGGATGTCGAGGCCGGTGCGCTCCTGGAGGGCGTCCAGGGCGGCGCAGAGGTCGGCGACCGGCTCGTACGACCCGTCGAAGGTGGAACCGAGGATGGCGACGACCCCGATGGTGTTCTCGTCGCACAGCTCGGCGGCGGCCTGCGGGTCCAGGTGGTAGCGCTCGCCCTCCATGGGGACGAACCGGGGCTCCACCTCCCAGAAGTTGCAGAACTTCTCCCAGCAGACCTGGACGTTGATGCCCATGACGAGATTCGGGCGGGCCGTCCCCGGATACCGGTCGGTGTTGCGTTGCGTCCAGCGGCGCTTCAGCGCCATCCCGGCCAGCATGCAGGCCTCGCTGGAGCCGGTCGTCGAACAGCCGATCGTGCCGGCCGGATCCGGCGCGTTCCACAGGTCGGCGAGCATCGCCACACAGCGCCGCTCCAGCTCGGCGGTGCGCGGGTACTCGTCCTTGTCGATCATGTTCTTGTCCCGGCACTCCGCCATCAACTGCCCGGCCTGCGGTTCCATCCAGGTGGTGACGAAGGTGGCCAGATTCAGCCGGGCGTTGCCGTCCAGCATCAGCTCGTCGTGGACCAGCTGGTACGCGGTCGTGGGCGGCAGCGGGCTGTCCGGGAGCCGGTGCGTGGGCGGGGCCTCCGTCATGCCGCCGACCGGGTTCGCCTCACCGAAGAACGGGTTGACGGAAATGGGTCGCTCCTGGTGCTTCCCGGGTCCTTTGTGGAGCGCCATGAAGGGTGCCTCCTAGAGCAATGTCACAAGGTTCAGCGCAGGGCCGTGCCGTCCGCCCGCAGTTGCATCTTCGGCCGCCCGGTCACCAGCAGCCAGGCGGGCAGCGACGCGATGCACATCAGGGCCAGGATCGCCGGCGAGGCCACGAGCACCGCGGCCGTGAACAGGCTCACCCAGCCCTGCCGGGTGACGGCCAACAGCATGCCCAGCACACCCGCCGCCACGCCCACCGAGGGCTGGACGGCGGGCAGCAGGGCGTGGGCGCACAGCCCGAGGGCCGCGCCGATGAAAACCGACGGAAAGATCCGGCCACCGCGGAAACCGCAGGCCGCGGCCACCAGCAGCGCGGCCAGCTTGACGACCGTCATCACCGCCAACTGCCCGGCCGACCAGCCCTCGGGGTCCTTCGCCAGCTCCGCGACCTGGTCCAGCCCCTTGAAGAGCGTCAGATGGCCGCCCAGCGCGCCCAGGAGGCCAAGGACCACGCCGCCGACCGGCAGGGCCGCCATGGGGTGCCCGAGGCGCCCGAAGGCGCCGTGGACGTACGGGAAGGCACAGACGGCGAGCATGCCGAGCAGCGCGGCCGCGGGGGCGATCACCAAGGCAGCCAGCAGATCGGCCCAGCGCAGCCGGCCGACCGCGGGCAGCCCGAGATCCAAGGCCGGACGGGCCACCAGGGCGGTCGTCAGCGCGCCCGCGCCCGCGGCCATCAGCGGCCCGAACAGGTTGTCCCACAGCGCCCCCTTCAGTGGCTTCCCGGCCAGCGACTCGGAGATGACCAGGGCCGCCGCCACCGGCGTACCGAACAGCGCGCCGAGCGTCGCCGCGTCGGCCAGCGCGGGCCACAGCGAGCCCGGCAGCCGGGGCATCGCGAGGCGCCCCAGCCACAGCGCCAGCCCCACGTTCACGGCGATGATCGGGTTCTCGGGACCGAGACTCGGCCCGCCCGCCAGCATCAGCACGGTCGCCAGCAGCAGCCCCGGCAGCACGGCGGGCGGCAGCGCCACCGCCTCCAGGCCCAGGGTGGCCGGATCTGGCCCCGCGTGCCCCGGTACCTTCCACACCACCAGACCGACCGCGACGCCGGTCGCGGTCAGCATCAGCAGCATCCACAGCACCGAGTAGCGCCCGATGCCGAGCGCGTCCGGCAGGTTGTTCCAGAGTACGTGCTGCAACCGCTCCGCCAGCGAGCTCACCAGCAGGTACAGCAGGCTGCTGCCGACGCCGACGACCAGGGAGGGCAGGATCAGCGGCAGCAGGGCGCGCGCGGGGGCCGAGGGCGGGGTGGGGGGCGCCTGCCGCGCGGTGTCCTGGGCCACGGTCCCACCATAAGCGGGCAAAACCGACACAACATCCTGGAGGAAACGGACGTCCGGGGGCGGGCCGGCCCGAACGCAAGGGGCTTGCACCTCACGTGACGTGAGGAGTCAAGGTGGAGCGCGGAAAGGAGCGGAAGTGAGCTACTCCGTAGGTCAGGTCGCCGGATTCGCCGGCGTCACCGTGCGCACCCTGCACCACTACGACGAGATCGGCCTGCTGGTCCCGGGCGAGCGCAGCCCCGCCGGGCACCGGCGTTACGGGGACACCGATCTCGACCGGCTGCAGCGGATCCTGTTCTACCGGGAGCTCGGCTTCCCGCTCGACGAGGTCGCGGCCCTGCTCGACGACCCGGACGCGGATCCGCGCGCGCATCTGCGCCGCCAGCACCACCTGCTGACCGCCCGGATCGAGAAGCTGCAGAAGATGGCCGAGGCCGTGGAGCACGCCATGGAGGCACGCAGGATGGGCATCAACCTCACACCCGAGGAACGCTTCGAGGTCTTCGGCGACAAGGACCCCGAGCAGTACGCCGAGGAGGCCGAGCGGCGCTGGGGCGGCACCGAGGCCTACGCCGAGTCGCAGCGCCGGGCCGCCCGCTACACCAAGGCCGACTGGCAGCGCATGAAGGCCGAGGTCGACGACTGGGGCGAGCGTTACGCCGCCCTGGTGAACGAGGCCGAGCCGCCGACCGGCGTCCAGGCCATGGACATGGCCGAGGAACACCGGCAGCACATCTCGACCTGGTTCTACGACTGCCCCTACGAGATGCACCGCGGCCTCGCCGGGATGTACATGTCCGACGAGCGCTTCAAGGCGTTCTACGACTCCATGGCCCCGGGTATGGCCGAGCACCTGAAGGAGGCGATCGAGGCGAACGCGGCGCGGCACACGGCGTAGCCAGTGCCTGTTGCGGCACTAGACCTTGTCGACGATGACGGCTGTGCCGTAGGCGCACACCTCCGTACCCACGTCGGCGGCCTCGGTCACATCGAACCGGAAGGCCAGCACGGCGTTCGCGCCACGCGCGCGTGCCTGTTCCACCAGCCGGTCCATGGCCTGATTGCGGGTCTGTACGAGCGTTTTCGTCAGCCCCTTCAGCTCGCCCCCGATCATCGACTTCAGACCCGCGCCGATCTGACTGCCCAGGTGCCGGGAGCGCACGGTCAGCCCGAAGACCTCGCCGATGACCTCGCGCACCCGGTACCCGGGAAGGTCGTTCGTGGTGACCACCAGTACATCGGGCTGGGGTCCCTGACCGCCGCCGTACTCTTCGATACCCATGTCCACAGCTATTCCCCAGGGCGGGCACAGTGCACCCTGGATCCACCGGTGGAACCTGGGGCGGACACAATGCGTTGATAGCTTTGTGCGGCCGCACAAGGAACCCGTAGTGCCCTCACCCCCAGGAGCCCGGAACCGTGACGACCACGATTGCCCTTGGCCCGAGCTGGATGGATCCGAACAGTCTTCTCGACTCGTTCGGTATCTGGGGCCTGCTCCTGGTCGTCTTCGCCGAGTCCGGCCTTCTGATCGGCTTCTTCCTGCCGGGTGACTCTCTCCTGTTCACCTGCGGCCTGCTGATCACCTCGCACCAGCTGGACTTCCCCCTGTGGGGCGCCATCGCCCTGATCTGCGTCGCCGCGATCCTCGGCGACCAGGCGGGCTACATGTTCGGCAAGAAGGTCGGCCCCTCGCTCTTCAACCGCCCCGACTCCCGCCTGTTCAAACAGGAGAACGTCGCCAAGGCGCACGAGTTCTTCGAGAAGCACGGCCCGAAGTCCCTGATCCTGGCCCGCTTCGTGCCCGTGATCCGCACGTTCACGCCGATCATCGCCGGCGTCAGCGGTATGGCCTACCGCTCGTTCGTGACGTTCAACGTCATCGGCGGCGTCCTCTGGGGCGCCGGCGTCACCCTGCTCGGCTCCTGGCTCGGCAAGATCGGCTTCGTCAAGAACAACGTCGAGGCGATCCTGATCCTGATCGTCCTCGTCTCGGTGATCCCGATCATCATCGAGTTCCTGCGCAGCCGCTCGAAGAACAAGAGGGCGGCCCGGACGCAGCAGCCGCTCCAGCAGCACGCCGCCCCGCCGGTGATGGACGACGCGACGACACAGCTCCGCCGGATCGAGCCGACGTACGGCCGGCAGCAGCCTCCGCAGCAGCAGTACGACCAGCCTCAGCAGTACGGGCAGCCTCAGCAGTACGGGCAGCAGCCCCAGCAGCAGCCGTACCACGGCCAGGGCGGCTACAGCCAGAACGGATACGACCAGAACGGATACGACCAGAACGGGTACGACCAGAACGGGTACGGCCAGCAGCGGTACCCGCACAGCGAGGACCACTACCGGGCGCCGTAAGCGGAGACGCCGTCCCGGCCGAGCCCCTGCCCAACAGGGGCTCAGAACCCCCTGGTCCGCTTCGCGGCCCTGCGCTTCCCTGCCGAACCGATCCGCAGGCCCAACCGGGAGATCTCCGACCCCAGGTTGACGCCGATGGCGATGGCCATGGCGAGCGACGCCGCCTTTGCCAACGACACCAGCCCCTTGTCGACCTCGTTCTGGGCCATGGACAGCAGCCCGAAATACGTGGCCGACCCCGGCAGCAACGGCCCGATCGCCGCGGTCGTGTACGGCAGCGCGGAGGCGAACCGGTACCGCGACAGCAGCTGCCCGAACAACCCCACAAGGCCGGCCGCCGCGGCCGTGGAGGCGACCGGCGAGATCCCCCCTGCGTAGTGCATCGCGCCGTAAACGCACCACGCCACACCGCCGTTGAGGGTCACGGGCAGCACGGTGGACCGTTCCTGCTGGAGCAGCACCGCGAAGGTCAACGACAGCAGCATCGACGCGGCGATCTGCAGCAGCGGCCGCTCGGCGAAGTTCAGCCCCGCGTCGGGATTGAGCCTGCCGCCCAGCTTCACGCCGAAGTACAGGACCGTCAGCACCCCGATGACGATGCCGACGAAGAAGTACATGACCTCCAGCAGGCGTGCGGAGGCGGTGATGTAGAAGCCGGTGAGCCCGTCCTGGACGCCCGCCACGAGGGCCCGCCCGGGCAGCAGCGCGAACAGCCCAGCGGTGACGACGGCGGAGGCCGCGACATCGACGTGGGCGAGCGCGAACGCGACCCCGATCGCGGCCGGCGGCATGGCGGCGATCATGAACTGGTAGAACTCCGGCAGCCCCCGCCCCGCGCACAGCCACGCCAGCCGGTCGCCGAGCATCGCGCCGAGCGCGGCCGCCACGAACACCAGGCCGTCACCGCCGACGAGCACGGAGGCGGCCCCGGCGAGAAGCCCGCTCGCGGTGGTCAGCGCCCAGCCGGGGTACGGGTGCCGGTTGCGGCGGATCTCCGCGAGCCGCCGGTAGGCCTCCTCCAGGGAGACATGGGTCTCGGGGTCGGTCAGGTCGTCCACGAGCCGGAAGACGGCCGCCAGACGCGTGTAGTCGGTGCCGCGCCGCCGTACCGTCCGGGACGCCGTCACCGGGTCGTCGACCAGTGAGGGCTGGTAGGAGATCGCCAGCAGCGTGAAGGTGACGTTCGGCTCGCAGCGGTCGAGGCCGTACGACCGGCAGACCGCGAACATCGCGGCCTCCACGTCCTCCGCGCCCTCGCCGCCCGCCAGCAGCAGTTCCCCGATACGCAGTGTCAGGTCGAGCACCCGCGGGACGGCCGGCCCGCCCTCGTCGGTCTTCTGCACCGGTTCCGGCGCCGGCCGCTCGGCCACCGGCATGCGCAGCATCGTGCGCATCCGGTCCTGCCAGGGCGCGTCCTTGACGAGATTGACCGCGGGGAATCCGGAGGCGGGCGTGAAGGCGGCCGGGCCGTCCAGGGCGCTGTAGGTGCTCGGCATGCTGAACGCCGAGCCCTCCGGCTCGCCGGACACCTGCTGCGGCACCGCCAGCCCCTCGGGTACCGAGAACTCGGACGTGGCCTCAGGCTCGACGCCGACCTCGGGGACCGCGATGCCCGCCGGAACGGCGAACTCGGACGTGATCTCCGGGTCGTACCGCGCCTCGTCCGACCGGGGCTTGCGGTCCTCCTCCTCCGTCACCGGCGTAACGCTCCCTGAACGACAATTTCACGTAAGGCTCAGTATGCGCGTGACCACACAGTGGAACGAAAACGGGCCACGCAGGGCAGCGGCACGGAAAGCGGGCCTCACGCGTGCGTGCGGCCCGCTTTCCGTGCTCGGACTGGATCAGTGACCGCCCTGCTCCTTGAAGCGCTTGTACGACCGCTCGATCTCCGCCTCGGCGTCGGTGCGGCCCACCCAGTTGGCGCCCTCGACGGACTTGCCGGGTTCCAGGTCCTTGTAGACCTCGAAGAAGTGCTGGATCTCCAGGCGGTCGAACTCCGACACGTGGTGGATGTCACGCAGGTGCTCCACACGCGGGTCGGACGCCGGGACGCACAGCAGCTTGTCGTCGCCGCCGGCCTCGTCGGTCATCCGGAACATGCCGATGACCCGGCACTTGATGAGGCAGCCGGGAAAGGTCGGCTCCTCCAGGATGACCAGCGCGTCCAGCGGGTCGCCGTCCTCGCCGAGGGTGTTCTCGACGAAGCCGTAGTCGGCCGGGTAGCTGGTCGAGGTGAAGAGACGACGGTCCAGGCGGATCCGACCGGTCTCGTGGTCCACCTCGTACTTGTTCCGCGAACCCTTCGGGATCTCGATCGTGACGTCGAACTCCACCGGTGGCTCCTCCATGATCAACACATAGTTCTGGTGATTAAGTGTCCCTCACGCAGGTGTGTGATCGCGAAAGGGGCTGGTGGTCGTGCCAGAGCCGAGGCCTTGGCAGTCCGCGAAACCGCGTGTGCGGAAGATCGCGGGCGCCGTGCGACCGCGTCTGGCACGCGTCGCGACCGCCACGAAACCGCAGGTCACGCGGTTGGCGCGGGCAGTCGGACCGCAGCTGGCACGCATCACGCGCGCGACGGGACCCCGGCTTGCCACCCTGGTCCGCCCCTCTCGCCCTCGGACCCTCAGGACCTGGCAGTACACCGCGGGCGCCGCCACGGCGGGGCTCGCGCTGGCCGCCGGTGTGGTGACCGCGGCGGGCCCCTGGGACGCCACCGGTCAGCGTACGGCCGAGCGGGACCGGGCCGCCGCCCTGGAACGGACGGGTGGCGCAGATCACGGTTCCGACCTCGCCGCGGGAGAACCCAGCCCCGCGCCGAGCGCCGGATCCGTCCTGACGGGCCTGGGCGGCGTCACGAACACCGTGAAGTCGGCGCCCACCGGGGAACCCGCCGAAATCTCCGGAACGGCCCTCACGGACCTCCTGGAGCCCCTTCTGGAGGCCTCGGCGCTCGGCAGCACCCGCACCGCCGTGGTCGTCGACGTGGCCACAGGCGAGCGCCTCTACGACGCCGGCGCCGACACGGCCCTCACCCCCGCCTCCACCACCAAGATCGCCACCGCGGTCGCCGCCCTCTCCGCTCTCGGCGCCGACCACCGCATCACCACGCGCGTGGCCCTCGAACCCGGCACCAGGGAGGTCGTCCTGGTCGGCGGCGGCGACCCGACCCTGACCGCCCGCAAGGAGAACGGTGGAGGCTGGGCCAGCCTGCGCACCCTGGCCGCGGACACGGCCGGTTCGCTGACCGCGCGGGGCATCAGACAGATCACGCTCTCGTACGACACCACCCTCTACACCGGCCCCGACCTGCACCCCATCGGTGTCAACGACAACCTCGCACGCGTGAGCCCCCTCATCGCCGACGAGGGCCGCACCAACGACTCCGACGACGGCCCGGCGACCCGGGTGAGCGACCCGGCGGCCGACGCGGCACGGAAGTTCGCCGGATTCCTGGCGGAAGCCGGAATCAAAACCTCGCCGCCCGGCACCTCCAAGGCGAGCAGCCGGGCCGAGACCCTCGCCACCGTCTCCTCGCCCCCGCTGTCCTCGCTCGTCGAGCGCATGCTGACCAACAGCGACAACGACATCGCCGAGGCCCTGGCCCGTCAGACGGCACTGGCGAGCGGCGAGCCGGCCAGTTTCGCCGGGGGCGCGGCCGCGATCGACACCCGACTGACCAAGCTGGGCCTGCCGATGACCGGCGCCTCCTTCCATGACGGCAGCGGTCTGAACCGTGACGACCGGCTGACGGCGAACCTTCTCGCCGCCCTGCTCGTCAAGGCCGCCGACGTGGACCGGCCGGGCCTGCGCCCGGTCCTCACCGGCCTCCCCGTCGCCGGCTTCACGGGCACCCTGACCAGCCGTTACACGGACGGCGCGGCAGGCGTCGTACGCGCGAAGACCGGCACCCTGACCGGCGTCAACACGCTGGCGGGCACGGTCGTCGACAAGGACGGGCGCCTGCTGGTGTTCGCCTTCCTCGCGGCGAACACCACGAACCCGCTGGAGGCCCAAGCGGCACTGGACCGGACGGCGACGGCGCTGGCGGGTCTGTGAACGCAGGCAGGGGCGACCGGACGCTCTTCCCAGCCGGCGCAAGCACCACCAACCCGCCCACCGCACAAATCAGCCGCACCTCCACGGCCTGCCCCAAGTGGGAGCGCTAACGTACGGTTGACGCATGACGAGCATCGGTGGCGCTGCTTCTGGGATGGTCGACTGGAATCTCGCGGTGGCGACCGCGACCCGACTCGTGCGGCCGGGCCCCGAGGTGAGCCGTGACGAGGCCCGGGCCATCGTCGCGGAGCTGCGGCGGCACGCGAAGGCCTCGGAGGAGCACGTCCGGGGCTTCACTCGTATGGGGAACGACGACATTCACGACACCCCCATCCTGGTGGTTGACCGCCCGGGCTGGGTGAAGGCGAACGTCGCCGGGTTCCGGGAACTGCTCAAGCCACTGCTGGACAAGATGCAGGAGCGGCGGGCCGGCAGCCCGGGCAGCGCCGTCCTCGGCGCGGTCGGCGGCAAGGTCACCGGCGTGGAACTCGGCATGCTGCTGTCGTTCCTGTCCTCCCGGGTCCTCGGCCAGTACGAGACCTTCGCCCCCGCCTCCCGCGACCTCCCCGCGGACGAGCACGGCGGCGGACGGCTGCTGCTCGTCGCTCCGAACATCGTCCACGTGGAGCGCGAACTCGACGTACAGCCCCACGACTTCCGCCTGTGGGTTTGCCTGCACGAGGAGACGCACCGCACCCAGTTCTCGGCGGTGCCCTGGCTGCGGGCCCACCTGGAGGGCGAGATCCAGGCGTTCCTGTCGGAGACCGACGTCGACCCGATGACCATCCTCGAACGCGTCCGGGACGCCGCCCAGTCCCTGGCCGGGAGCCGCCCCGAGGCCGAGGAGGACGACGGCGGCCGGTCCTTCGTGGAACTCGTGCAGACCCCGGCCCAACGCGAGATCCTCGGCCGGCTCACCGCCGTCATGTCCCTCCTGGAGGGCCACGCCGACTTCGTCATGGACGGGGTCGGACCGGCGGTCGTACCGACCGTCGCCGAGATCCGCGAGAAGTTCCAGCAGCGGCGTGCCAAGGGTGCCTCCCGGCTGGACATGACCCTGCGCAAGCTGCTCGGCCTGGACGCCAAGCTCCGGCAGTACCGGGACGGTGAGCGCTTCGTGCGGGCCGTCGTCGAGCAGGTCGGCATGGACGGCTTCAACCGGGTGTGGACATCCCCGAACACCCTGCCGACCAAGGCTGAGATCGCCAAACCGGCGGACTGGGTCGCACGGGTGCACCGCAAAGCCGAGTCGTGAACCGACGGAGGTGGGGTGAAGCGGATCCTGCCTACGGCAGGCGAACGCCCCTCCAATCACCCGTCCGAGGGACCGTGAGCGATGGGTAGGCGTGCGATGCTCGGGGAACGGCCCGTTTCTGTCACCATCTACACACTCTGAGTGACCGATCTCGGGCTCACCTCCCGAAAACTTCATGAAGGGAACCGGACATGGGTCCCCATCCTGCGGTCGCGGCGATACGCCTGGCGGTCCGCCGCGTCCTCCACGACATCCTCACCGACAACAGCCGTCACAGCCGTACCCCCGGTGATCGCGCCGGCGGGCGCATCGTCGCGCGCACGCGCCCCACCGGAGACATCCCGGAGCAGACACCGAACGAGCGGACCCCCTCCCCGCTCGTCCTCGTGGCGTGCTCCGGCGGCGCCGACTCGATGGCGCTCGCCTCCGCCCTCGCCTTCGAGGCCCCCAAGCTCGGCGTCCGCTCGGGCGGCATCACCGTCGATCACGGCCTGCAGCCCGGTTCCGACCTGCGGGCCGAAGAGGTCGTCCTGCGGCTGCGCGAACTCGGCCTGGACCCGGTCGAGTCCATCACCGTGACCGTCGGCCGCGACGGCGGGCCCGAGGCCGCCGCCCGGGACGCCCGCTACGCCGCCCTGGACGCCGCCGTCGAGCGACACGGCGCCACCGCGATCCTGCTCGGCCACACCAGAGACGACCAGGCTGAAACCGTCCTGCTCGGCCTCGCGCGCGGCTCGGGCATCCGCTCCCTGTCCGGAATGGCCGCGGTCTCGGGGGCCGACGGCCGTTACCGCCGCCCGTTCCTCCAGCTGGACCGGCAGACCGCCCGCAAGGCCTGCATGGTCCAGTCCCTGCCGGTCTGGGACGATCCGCACAACGCGGACCCGGCCTACACCCGCTCCCGGCTCCGCCACGAGGGCCTGCCCGCCCTGGAGAAGGCCCTGGGCAAGGGCGTCGTCGAGGCCCTGGCCCGCACCGCCCAGCTCTCCCGCGACGACGCCGACGCCCTCGACAGCTGGGCCAGCCAGGCGGAGGCCTCCGTACGGGATGCCGCGGGTCTGCTGGAGTGCGCCAAGCTCTACGCCCTGCCCTCCGCCGTCCGCCGCCGGATCCTGCGCCGCGCGGCCATCGAGGCGGGCGCACCGGCCGGTTCGCTCTTCGCCCGGCACATCGAGGAAGTCGACCGGCTGATCACCGGCTGGCGCGGCCAGGGAGCCATCAATCTCCCGGGCAAGGTCGTCGCCCAGCGCCAGGGTGGCAGACTGGTCATCCGGCAAGGCTGAATCCGTACCCCTCCGGGGGGCCGGGCTCCGCCGGTGGGACGACCGAAAGTGGTGCGGGTGGACGCGAACGACATGGGTGCCGATCTCCAGCGGGTACTCATCACCAAGGAAGAGATCGACGCGAAGCTGGCCGAGCTGGCCGCGAAGATCGACGCGGAGTACGCGGGCAAGGACCTGCTCATCGTCGGCGTCCTCAAGGGCGCCGTGATGGTCATGGCCGATCTCGCCCGGGCGCTGTCCACCCCCGTCACCATGGACTGGATGGCCGTGTCCTCCTACGGCGCGGGCACCCAGTCCTCCGGTGTGGTGCGGATCCTCAAAGACCTCGACACCGACATCAAGGGCCGGCACGTCCTGATCGTCGAGGACATCATCGACTCCGGCCTGACGCTGTCCTGGCTGATCAACAACCTCGGCTCCCGCGAGCCGGAGTCCCTGAAGATCTGCACCCTGCTGCGCAAACCCGACGCTGCCAAGGTCGCCATCGACGTCGAGTGGGTCGGCTTCGACATCCCCAACGAGTTCGTCGTCGGCTACGGCCTCGACTACGCCGAGAAGTACCGCAATCTCCCGTTCGTCGGTACGCTCGCGCCTCACGTCTACGGCGGCTGACCCCCGGCTGATACGCCGGAGGGTCCACTTGCCCAAGACGATCGGGAACCCCAGCGGGTTTCGCGCCGTTGGAGCATGCAGAGACGGGTTTAACAGCCGTCCGAGCCGCTCCGTGCGGCGTCGGGCACTCAGGCTGGGGTACCGTCAGAAGAACTGTCTTATCAAACTCACTATGGCAGGAGGGACGGGGCGACACGCTCCGTATGGATGGACGTGAAGCGATACTTCCGTGGGCCGGTCATGTGGATCGTGCTGGCCGTCCTTGCCGTGGTCGTGTTGATGCAGGTCGTCGGCTCGTCCGGCGGCTACAAGACGGTGGACACCGGCCAGGTCGTGGCGGCGATCAACAACAACAGGGTGGAATCGGCGAAGCTGACCACCGGTGACGAGCAGACCATCAAGGTCACGCTCAAGAACGGCGAGAAGGTCTCCGGCAGCTCGAAGATCCAGGCGAGCTACATCGGCGACCAGGGCGTGACCATCGCCAACACGCTGCAGACCAAGTACCAGGGCAAGCAGATCCCCGACGGTTACACCGTCGCGCCGACCAAGCAGAACGCTTTCGTCGGTGTGCTGCTGTCCCTGCTCCCCTTCGTCCTCATCGTGGTCGTCTTCCTGTTCCTGATGAACCAGATGCAGGGCGGCGGCTCCCGGGTCATGAACTTCGGCAAGTCCAAGGCGAAGCTCATCACCAAGGACACCCCGAAGACGACCTTCTCGGACGTCGCGGGTTGTGACGAGGCCGTCGAGGAGCTCCACGAGATCAAGGAGTTCCTCCAGGAACCGGCCAAGTTCCAGGCCGTCGGCGCCAAGATCCCCAAGGGCGTGCTCCTCTACGGCCGTCCCGGCACCGGCAAGACGCTGCTCGCGCGTGCCGTCGCCGGCGAGGCCGGGGTGCCGTTCTACTCGATCTCCGGGTCCGACTTCGTCGAGATGTTCGTCGGTGTCGGTGCCTCCCGGGTGCGCGACCTCTTCGAGCAGGCCAAGGCGAACGCCCCGGCGATCGTCTTCGTCGACGAGATCGACGCGGTCGGCCGTCATCGCGGCGCCGGCCTCGGCGGCGGTCACGACGAGCGCGAGCAGACCCTGAACCAGCTGCTCGTCGAGATGGACGGCTTCGACGTCAAGGGCGGTGTGATCCTCATCGCCGCGACGAACCGGCCCGACATCCTCGACCCGGCGCTGCTGCGCCCCGGCCGCTTCGACCGCCAGATCGCGGTCGACCCGCCGGACCTGCAGGGCCGTCTGGAGATCCTCAAGGTTCACCAGAAGGGCAAGCCGGTCGCGCCCGACGTCGACCTCTCGGCGGTCGCCCGCCGCACGCCGGGCTTCACCGGCGCGGACCTGTCGAACGTGCTGAACGAGGCGGCGCTGCTCACGGCCCGCAGCAACCGCAAGCTCATCGACAACCAGATGCTCGACGAGGCGATCGACCGCGTGGTCGCGGGCCCGCAGAAGCGGACCCGGATCATGTCGGACAAGGAGAAGAAGATCACCGCGTACCACGAGGGCGGCCACGCCCTGGTCGCGGCGGCTTCCCCGAACTCCGACCCGGTCCACAAGATCACGATCCTGTCCCGGGGCCGCGCCCTCGGCTACACGATGGTCCTGCCGGACGAGGACAAGTACTCGACCACGCGCAACGAGATGCTCGACCAGCTCGCCTACATGCTGGGCGGCCGCGCGGCCGAGGAACTGGTCTTCCACGACCCGACCACCGGCGCCGCCAACGACATCGAGAAGGCCACGACCACCGCCCGCGCGATGGTCACGCAGTACGGCATGACCGAGCGTCTCGGCGCGATCAAGTTCGGCGGCGACAACACCGAGCCCTTCCTCGGCCGTGAGATGTCCCACCAGCGCGACTACTCGGAAGAGGTCGCCGCTCTGGTGGACGAGGAAGTCAAGAAGCTCATCGAGAACGCGCACAACGAGGCCTGGGAGATCCTGGTCGAGAACCGCGACGTCCTCGACAACCTGGTGCTCCAGCTCCTGGAGAGGGAGACCCTGGGCAAGGAGGAGATCGCCGAGATCTTCGCGACGATCGTCAAGCGGCCCCCGCGGCCCGCCTGGACCGGCTCCTCCCGTCGTACGCCGTCCACCCGCCCGCCGGTGCTCTCCCCGAAGGAGCTCGCACTGACCAACGGGGCGAACGGCGTGACGCCGGCGGTCAGCACCGTCAAGTCCACGGCGGCTGAGTCCGCCCCGGCGGTCGAGAAGGCCCCGGAGGACCGTCCCGAGAGCTGACTCACACCGGCCTCACCTGGCTCGGAATGGATGCCGCGTCCCTCAGGATCTAGCCTGGGGGGCGCGGCTTTTCGGTATGCCCGCATTTGAGGCGCGTGACCCACCCGCGCCCCCCTAAGGAACGAGGCACCCCAGATGACCGACCCCGTGACCCTGGACGGCGAGGGCACCATCGGCGAATTCGATGAGAAACGCGCCGAGAACGCCGTACGCGAACTCCTGATCGCGGTCGGCGAGGACCCCGACCGCGAAGGGCTCCGGCAGACCCCGGCGCGGGTGGCGAGGGCGTATCGCGAGCTTTTGGCGGGGAATCAGCAGTCGCCCGAGGAGGTCCTGACGACAACGTTCGACCTTGGTCATGACGAGATGGTCTTGGTCAAGGACATTGAAATCGTTTCCTTGTGTGAACATCACATGTTGCCATTCCACGGCGTCGCCCATGTCGGCTACATCCCGGCGGAGACCGGCAAGATCACGGGCCTGTCGAAGCTGGCACGGCTGGTCGAGGTGTTCGCACGCCGCCTCCAGGTGCAGGAGCGGCTCACCACGCAGGTCGCCGACTCCCTGATGCGGATCCTGGAGCCCAGGGGTGTGATCGTCGTCGTCGAGGCCGAGCACATGTGCATGTCGGTGCGCGGGATCCGCAAGCCGGGTGCCAAGACGACGACGTCGGCGGTCCGCGGCCAGCTTCGGGATGCCACGACCCGCGCCGAGGCGATGAGCCTGATACTGGCGCGCTGACCGTCCCCGGGGCGGGGTTCAGGCGACCGGCTCGGCCCCGTTGTGGTGGTTCTCGTCGTCCTCCGGGAGCTTGCACACACGCTCCAGGAACATCGCCGCCGCTATGACGCCGATGCCTGCCAGCACCGAGAAGGCCGCGTAGATGGCCTGGTCGCGGCGCGCGGGGAGGTTGAGGAGCTCCAGCAGGAAGACGCCCGTGCCGCCGTACATGCCGGCGACCAGGGCCGCGACCAGGGCGCTGGCCTGGCCGAAGACGACCGCGCGGGCGGCCATCAGGGGGTCGACGCCCTTGGCGCCCGGGCGGCGCTCGCGCTGGGCCTTGAGACGGGCGCGCAGCGAGAGCGCCGTGGAGAGCAGGACCACGGCGATCAGGGCGAGGACGATCGGGGCGGCCACCGGCACACTGGGCAGGGTCCCCACCGAGTTCCACAGGCGGGCCCCCGCCCAGGACAGCACCCCGGCCAGGACGAACACACCGGCCAGCACCCTGATCCGCAGCTCTTTCACTGTGTTCCTTCAGCTCCCCCGCAGCGATGTGGTCGTCTCGACCTTAACGACTACTCCGGCAGTCGGAGTTCCAGGTCCGCACGCGCCTCCACACCGTGCCGGGTGACGGCCGCCAGCAAGTCGGCGACCGTGCCGCGGCCGGGCAACTGGGCCTCGGGGTCGACGTCGTACCAGGGCGCGAGCACGAAGGCGCGCTCGTGGGCCCGCGGGTGCGGAAGGGTGAGCTGCGGGTCGTCGGAGACGACGTCGGCGTACGCGACGATGTCGACGTCGAGGGTGCGCGGACCCCAGTGTTCGTCCCGCACCCGGTTGAACGCCTCTTCGACCGCGTGCGCCCGCTCCAGCAGGGAGGACGGCGGGAGGGTGGTCTTCAGGACCACGACCGCGTTGTAGTACGTCGGCTGGCTGCCGGGCTCGACGCCCCACGGTTCCGTCTCGTACACCGGCGACACGGCCTTGATGCGGACGCCCGGGGTGTCCTCGAGGGCGTCGACGGCACCCTGGAGGGTCTCCAGGCGGTTGCCGAGATTGGAGCCGAGGGCGACCACGGCGCGTTTGGGGTTGGAGAGGGTGGTGTCGGCGGCGTCGACCTGTTCGACGACGGAGGCGGGCACCGGCTGGACGGTCGGGTCGCTGGGACCCCGCAGAGAGAATGCGGTCATACTCGGCTCCGGGTGATGGTGACGGTGACGTCGTCGAAGGGGACGGCGATCGGCGCGTCCGGCTTGTGGACCCGGACCTCGACCTCTTGTACCCCCTCGTGTTTCAGGCAGGCCTGGGCGATCCGCTCGGCCAGCGTCTCGATCAGGTTCACCGGCTCCCCCTCGACCACGGCGACGACCTCTTCGGCCACCACGCCGTAGTGCACGGTCTTCGCCAGGTCGTCGTCGGCCGCCGCCGGCCGGGTGTCCAGGCCAAGGACGAGGTCCACGAGGAAGGTCTGGCCCTCCTCGCGCTCCTTGGGGAAGACACCGTGGTGCCCGCGGGCCTTCAGGCCGCGCAGCGCGACATGATCCACGCGAATCACTCCTGCAATCGTCGGTAACGGCGAAGTCGCATCACGTGCGGGCGATGGACCGGCCTCAGACGAATCTACCTGCGGACACTGACAGAGCCGGGTCACGGGGCGGGCGTCCGCGCCGGGGTCGGCAGGGTTCATCGCGCGTTTTCCCTGGAGAACCCGGCGGCTCACGGGCTGGTAGCCGGACCTACTCGCGAGTTAGTGATTCCAGCCACTTCTTGCGCCGCGCGGACCGTACGGACCGCGCGGCGGCTCAGGAAGGCGTGTCCTCGTCCTCGTCCTCGTCGGTCTCGGACAGCACCGGGGAGGCGTGGTGGGACCAGATCTTCCAGCCTTCCGGGGTGCGCCGGAACACGTTCGTCGCGACGACCAGCTGCCCCACCAGCGGGCCGAGCTCCTGCCCGCCCGCGGGGGCCGGGCCGCCGCTGAGGATGTTCTCCGTGCAGGTCACCAGGGCGGTGTCGCCGGTGACGGAGACATGCACATCGGTGAGGAAGAACTGGATGTAGTCGGTATTCGCCATGATCAGCGCGTACGACCTCAGGACCTCGCCGCGGCCGGTCAGCACCGGCCATCCCGGGTGCACACACGAGACCACGCCGCTGTCCGCCGGGTCGTGGTACTCCTCGTCGACGCCCAGGTCGGCGGGGGCGAGCCAGAGGCCGGACACCGCCTCGAAATCGCCGCGCTCCACTGCCTCGTAGAAGGCGGTGTTGGCGGCCTCGACCCGCTCGACGTCGGTGTGGGGGGCGCTCACCGGGCTCCTTCTGCGCGGTGGGGAGGGTTCTGCGGGGCCTGTGCGCCCGGCGTGTCCGTTCCTGTTCGCGCCCCCTCTATGGCGCGCGCGACCCGCACCGCGTCCGCAGTGGCGCGCACCTCATGGACGCGCACCGCCCACGCGCCGGCGTGCGCCGCGAGCGCGGAGACGGCGGCCGTCGCCGCGTCGCGCTCCCGGGCCGGCGGGGGCGCCCCCTCGGGCCCGGCCAGGACCCGGCCGAGGAACCGCTTGCGGGAGGCGGCGACGAGCAGCGGGTGGCCCAGGGCGTGCAGCCGGTCGAGGTGGGCCAGGAGGGTCAGGTCGTGCTCGGAGCCCTTGGAGAAGCCGAGGCCGGGGTCGACGACGATGCGGTCGGGGGAGATGCCGCCGACGAGGACGGCGTCCACGCGCGCGTGCAGTTCGTCGAGGACTTCGGCGACGACGTCGTCGTACACGCCCTTGACGTTGCCGCCGTCCAGGAAGCCGCGCCAGTGCATGACGACGAAGGGGGCGCCCGACTCGGCGACCACAGGGATCATGTCGGGGTCGGCGAGGCCGCCGCTGACGTCGTTGACGAGGGCGGCACCGGCGGCGAGGGCCTGCTGGGCGACGGAGGCGCGCATGGTGTCGACGGAGACGACGACGCCCTCGGAGGCGAGGCCGCGCACGACGGGGATGACCCGGCGCAGTTCCTCGTCCTCGTCGACGCGGGTGGCGCCGGGGCGGGTGGACTCGCCGCCGACGTCGACGAGGTCGGCCCCCTCGGCGACGAGGTCGAGGCCGTGCTTGACGGCGATCGTCGTGTCGAACCAGCGGCCGCCGTCGGAGAAGGAGTCGGGGGTGACGTTCACGACCCCCATGACCGCGCACCGGTCCCATGCCGGAAGCCCTGTCACCTGGCCACGTCCGCTGTGGTTGCTCATACGTTCAGCGTAGGCCCAGGAGACGGCGGCCCTGGCGGATGGCCCGAGCGGAGCCCCCGGCGTGGAGGGGGAGGGGCGTCCGCTCGGGCCGGTCATGGGCTCAAGCCGCTCGTATGCCCTGTTCGGCGAGGCCGTGGGCGCAGGGCCGGGCGGCCGGGGTGCCGCGGCGCAGGAAGCGGGGCAGCGGGAGGGCGAGGTTGACGAAGCCCTCGGCCTGCATGGCGGCGAGGCCGATGCGCGGGAGGTCGCCTGAGGCCCGGTAGACCACGAAGCGTGGCTCCCAGCGCGGCTGGAACTTGGCGTTGAACTTGTACAGCGACTCGATCTGGAACCAGCGCGACAGGAAGACCAGCAGTCCGCGCCAGGCGCGCAGCACCGGGCCCGCACCGATCTTCTCGCCCCGCGCGAGCGCCGAGCGGAACATCGCGAAGTTGAGCGAGACCCGGGTGATGCCGAGGTTCGGGGCGGCCTGGAGGGCGGCCACGATGAGCAGTTCGTTCATCCCGGGGTCGGCCGCGCGGTCGCGGCGCATCAGATCGAGCGAGACGCCGTCGGTGCCCCAGGGCACGAAGTGCAGGATCGCCTTGAGGTCGCCGTGGGGGCCGGGCTGGTCGTCACCCTTGTGGGCGGTGGCGACCAGGCAGTCGCCGTCGGCGGGGTCGCCGATGCGGCCCAGGGCCATCGAGAACCCGCGCTCGGTGTCGGTGCCGCGCCAGTCCTCCGCCGCCCGGCGGATGCGGTCGAGTTCGGCCTCGCCGAGGTCACGGATGCGCCGTACCCGGGTTTCGTAGCCGGCCCGCTCGATGCGCTTGACCATCTGGCGCACGTTGCGCATCGCGCGTCCGGCGAGCGAGAAATCCGCTACGTCCACCACCGCCTCGTCGCCCAGTTCAAGGGCGTCCAGGCCGGTCTCACGGGTCCACACCTCGCCGCCCGTCTCCGAGCAGCCCATCACGGCGGGGGTCCAGGAGTGGGCCTTGGCCTCGTCCATGAAGCGTTCGATGGCGCCGGGCCAGGCCTCGACGTCGCCGATCGGGTCCCCGCTGGCGAGCATCACGCCGGAGACGACGCGGTAGGTGACCGCCGCCTTGCCGCTGGGCGAGAAGACCACCGCCTTGTCGCGGCGGAGCGCGAAGTGGCCGAGGGAGTCGCGGGCGCCGTGCTTCTCGAGGAGGGCGCGCAGCCGCGACTCGTCCTCTTCGGTGAGGTGCGCGGCGGGGTGTTCGGGGCGGAAGGCGAAGTAGACGGTGGTGACCGCGGTGATCAGGCCGAGGGCGCCGAGCGAGAAGGCGACCGTCCAGGAGGTGGATCCCTCGTAGTCGACGGGGCCTTCGAAGCCGAACAGGCCGTACAGGACGTGCGTGATGCGGTCGGCCAGGCTCGGGTCGCCGATCGTGCGCTTCGGGTGGGCGCTGACGATGACCAGCCCGAGGGCGAGCGAACCGGCGCTCATGAGCACGAAGTTGGCGAGCGCGCGCCACCGGCTGCGTGGGTCGGGCAGCGCCTTGAACTCGTCGCGGTGGATCACCAGGGGCACGAACAGCGCCAGCGAGATCAGGGCTCCGATGACCGAGTGCCGGTACACGAACTGCGAGACCGCGCCGGCCGGCAGCAGCGCGACCGCGGCCCGCCACGCCCGGCGCTTGCGCCGCTTGAGCCCGTGCGCGAGCAGCAGCAACAGCACACCGACACTGAGCGAGAGCGCGGCGGCGAACGGCCCGAGCGACCCGGGCAGCACCTCGGCCATGGCGTGCATACGGCTGTGCCGGAAACGCGGGAACACACCCGCGGCGATGTCCAGGACGCCTACGACCGCGCATGCCCTGCCGACCAGAGCGGGGACCGCCTCAGGGCGCGGACCACGGACTATGCGCCGCGCCCGGCTTGATCGGCTCGGAACCTCGCCTGGCATTTCCCCATCTATCCTGACAGACATCGCATCCCGTAGTTCTGCGAGAGACCTTGAATCCGGTGCCGATTCGGGCATCCGGCGACATTGCGCCCTCTAGGACGGTGTCTCAGGGGGAGAGGTTCACTCCCCACCGGAAAGCCGGGTCAAAGGCCAGGGAAAGACCGGGGCAAGCCTCGCTGAAAGCGGCGGTCGCCACGGGGGAAAGCGCAGGCAGGAAGCACCTCATGGGTCTCACAAGCGATAAAATGCTGGCATTGGCGATCCTGTTCGCCGTACTCCTGTTCGTCGGCACGGTGTGGCTGTGGCCCCGGCTGGCCCGCCGGAGCTGGCGGGCCGTCAGCGGCCGCGTGGGCCTTCTGCTGGCCACCCAGGCGGCGCTCTTCGCGTGCCTCGGGATAGCGGCCAACCAAGCTTTCGGTTTCTACGCAAGTTGGGCCGACCTGTTCGGCAGGGAGACGGACCAGGGTGTCGTCGTCGACCATGCGTCGGGCGGCGCCGGCGGCGGTCCGCTCCAGGTGGTCGCCACCTCAAAGGTGAACGCCGTGGATGGTTCGCGGCCGGGGACGGCCGGTCAGATCCAGCAGGTCGACATCGTCGGCCGTACGACCCACATCGCCACGCCCGCCTACGTGTACCTGCCGCCGGAGTACTTCCAGCCGCAGTACCGCACGCGTACGTTCCCGGCGGCGGTCGTCCTCACCGGCTACCCGGGCACCGCGCGGGCGCTCGTCGACAAGCTGCACTACCCGCGTACGGCGCGGCAGCTGGCCAAGGACGGGCGCACGCGGCCGATGATCCTGGTGATGCTGCGGCCCACGGTCGCACCGCCCCGGGACACCGAGTGCGTGGACGTCCCGCGGGGCCCGAAGACCGAGACCTTCTTCGCCAAGGACCTGCCCGACGCCGTGACCGCGCACTACAGGGTCGGCAGGAAGCCGGGGAGCTGGGGGATCATCGGCGACTCGACCGGCGGCTACTGCGCGCTCAAGCTCGCGATGCACCACCCCGGCGTGTACGCGGCCGGCGCGGGTCTCTCCCCGTACTACAAGGCGCCCATCGACCCAACGACCGGTGATCTCTTCCAGGGTGACGGCAAACTCCGCAACCGCGCGAACCTTTGGTGGCTCCTCGGGCACGAACCCGCTCCGGACACGTCCCTGCTGGTCACCAGCAGCAGGATCGGAGAAACCAACTACAAGGACACACTGAGATTCATCGCGCGCGTGCAGGCCACCAACCCGACCCGGATCTCGTCGATCATCCTCGACAGCGGCGGCCACAACTTCAATACCTGGCGCCGCGAGATCCCCGCGACACTCCAGTGGATCAGCGGCCGGTTGAGTGACCGCTGAACCCGGCCCCGGGCGATGCCGTGTGAAGACTTCCTCGTCGCCGTGTTTTTACGGCCCGGGGCACCACGATTTGCCTACGCGCGGTAAGTTTCTGGCCATGCCACGTGGACGCCACCGTCATTCCCCGCCCTTGCACAGGCTGTTGCCTCCTTCGGTGATCGCCGGTGTCTCCCTCGTCTGCGCGCTGGGCCCCTGGTTGGTCTCCCAACCGACGGTGCTGCGCACGCTGGCCGCGATCGCCGCGGCGACCGCGGTCGTCGGCGCCGCCGTCATGCGCCGCTGGGACAGCGAGGCGGGCAGGCAGGTGGCTGACCTGTCACGCGCGCGTGCGAGCGACGAGTGGCGCCACGAGGAGCGGATCGCCGAGCTGGAGACCGACCTCGAGGAGTCGCGGGAACTGCGCGCCAAGCTGGAGCAGCGGCTGCGCGCGAAGCGGGCGGAGCTGGCGGGACTGCGCAACGAGCACGCGTCCCTGCTGCGCCGCTACGCCACGGCCGAGACCGAGCGCGCGAGCGCCCTGGAGGGCCGCCGTCTGCTGGAGATCGAGGCCACCGCGCCGTCGAACGCGCTGCTGCCGGCCGCGCGGGCCGCGGAAGAGGCGGAAGGGCCCGAGGAGGCCGTCGAGGAGCTGAGGGCCGAGGACACGACCCCCGCGGTCTTCTCGCCGGAGGGTTCCAAGCTGTTCCTGCGGGCCAAGGTGGCATTGGCCCGGTTCGACGAGGGCGACGCTCCGGCGGTCAAGACCGACACCGGCACCGAGGTTTCGGCGGAGACGGCCGCCGAACCCGAGGCGCCGAAGGGCGAGTCCGCACCGGAGGACGAGGACCAGGGGCAGTCCGAGGCGGTCGACGGGCACACGCGCGCGGCCGCCATCACCACGGCAGAGCCGGAGGACACCGCCGCGGCACCTGCGGAGCAGGACGCCCACGCCTCGACGGCACCGTCGGCGAACTCCGTACAACCCACCGGGCACTTCACGGTGCCGACCGCGGTGGCCGTCCTGCCGGCCGCGCCCATCCCGCGTCCGCTGGTCACCGGCGGGTTCGACTTCTTCGGCACCCAGAAGGGCTCGTCGGCCGGCGGGCCGGAGTCCATGCACAACGAGGACCTCGCGGACGTCGTCGGCCAGGAGGCGCTCGCGCTCCACAAGGCCGAGTCCGAGGCCGAGTTCAAGCCCGCCGACCCGGAGGCCCGGGGGGTCGGACAGGTCATCGACCTGACCGCGCACGATGAGACCGAGCAGATCAACCTCGGGGGTCTGCGCAGCGCCGCCTCCTGAACACGACTGGAGAACCCGCGCCGATCCGGTCCTGAGCTGAGCTGGGCACCCGCAGGCGCTCCGCCTCGGCCCGTTCTCGGGCCCTCCTGGGGCTGTTCTCGGATCGTCCCCGGGCTGTCCTCGGACCGTCCTCACGCCATCCAGCGGTCCGGCCGCGCCGACCGGCGCCCCGTCCGGGACCGCTCGGCCTGCTCCCGCAGCAGCGCCGCCGCCTCTTCCGCGCCCCGCAGACGGGCCGTCACGGTCTTGTCGGCCCCCGTGTCCACATGAACGTCCGCGAGCCGCCACAGCCGCTCCCAGGGCCCCTGCGTCAGCCGTACGCTCTGGACCTTCGCGTGCGGGACCAGCGCCAGGCGCCGGCGCAGCAGCCCGTGCCTCGCGGCGAACACCGTGTCCGTGACCGCTAGCCCGTACCCGCGCCACCACAACGGCACACACCAGCCGGCCCGCCGGGGCGGCCGCAGCAACGCACCGGGCACCGTCACACCGGGCAGCACGCGCGCGACGACCGACTCGGCGACCGCGCGCGGGGCGACCGGCACCAGCACCGAGTTCGCCGACCCGGCCACGTCCAGCTCCACCCGCACCCAGTGCAACGGCCGCCACAGCAGCGGCTCCACGATCCGCACGGTCTGCACGCGGCCCGGCGGCACCGTCTCGTGCGTGCGGTCGAGCAGCCCATGGTCGATGCGCAGCCCGTCCGGGGACTCCGCCAGCGTCCAGTCGTACTCCGTGACGAAACGTCCCACACTGGTCGTGGCCGCCGCACCGAGCAACGGCAGGGCGGTGGCGAGGACCGTCCACACGCTGTGGGTGGCCAGCCACAGCACCGGCGGTACGACGAGTGCGGCGGCCAGGGAGCCCCAGGTGGCGCCCGTCAGCACGAGAGAGAGCGCGAGCTTGCCAGGGGGCACGCGCATCAGCTCGTGCGCCGGCGCCTCGCCGACTTCATGCGCCGTCTCGGGTGCGAATCCGGCGGCGCGCGCCAGCAGTTCCGCGCGGAGCGCACGCGCCTCGCCCTGCCCCAGGAAGGCCAGTTCGTCCTTCTTGTCGGTGCCGACGACGTCGATGCGCAGCTTGGCGACGCCCGCCACGCGCGCGAGGAGCGGCTGGGTCAGGTCGACGGCCTGGATCCGCTCCAGCCGGATGTGCGCGGTGCGCCGGAAGAACAGGCCGGTGCGTATGCGCAGTTCGCTGTCGGTCACCGCGAAGTAGGTGAACCACCAGCTGAGAAACCCGTACAGCGCGCCCGCCGTGACCAGGACGGCGAGTCCGCCCAGGAGCATGGTCGTGGTCAGCTTCGTCAGCTGCTCCTGGGCCTGGTTCGGGTCGTGCACCGCCCAGCCGGTGAGCACCGCGACCGGCGCCCACGCCCGCCGGAACGGCGTCACGGGATGCAGCCGCCGCTCGCCCACGGCCTTGCCGGGGCGTATGGCGCCGCCGACGCCGGGCGCGGTCACAGGCCCGCCGATCGGGCCTCGCCGAGCTCGGTGAGCCGGTCGCGCAGCCGTTCCGCCTCGGCCGGGTCGAGGCCGGGGATGGCCGCGTCGGTGGCGGCGGCCGCGGTGTGCAGTTGGACGCTCGCCAGGCCGAAGTACCGCTCGACGGGCCCCGAGGTCACCTCCACCAGCTGCATCCGCCCGTACGGCACCACGGTCTGCTCGCGCCACAGCACACCACGGCTGATCAGCAGGTCGTCGGCGCGCTCGGCGTACCGCCAGGAGCGCCAGTTGCGGCCGAGCAGCACCCAGCCCCATGCCATCACGGCCAGCGGCAGCAGCGCGAAGGCCGCCCACACCGGGCCCGCGAGCAGACCCGGCAGCAGGCCCACGGCGAGCGCGAGCAGTCCCAGCCACACCACCAGCAGCAGCCGGCGCATCCGAAGCAGGCCGGGCGGCAGCCCCCGCCACACCGGCTCGGTCTCCGTCGCCCCGGCGCCGGCCGGGCTCCCCGTCTCCATAAGGTCAGCGTACGTAGGAGAGACTGGGTCCATGACTCCTACGACGGAGACCACGGTCGGGATCGGCGGCGGCGCGGAGAGCACGGACATGGTGCTCAACATCGGCCCCCAGCACCCCTCCACGCACGGCGTGCTGCGGCTGAAGCTCTTGCTGGACGGCGAGCGGATCCTCACCGCCGAGCCCGTGATCGGCTATATGCACCGCGGCGCGGAGAAGCTCTTCGAGGTGCGCGACTACCGGCAGATCATCATGCTCGCCAACCGCCACGACTGGCTGTCGGCCTTCTCGAACGAGCTGGGTGTGGTCCTCGCCGTCGAGCGCATGCTCGGCATGGAAGTGCCCGTCCGCGCGGTGTGGACGCGCACGCTGCTCGCCGAGCTGAACCGGGTGCTCAACCACCTGATGTTCCTCGGCTCCTACCCGCTGGAGCTGGGCGGGATCACCCCGGTCTTCTACGCGTTCCGCGAGCGCGAGGAGCTCCAGAACGTCATGGAGGAGGTCTCCGGCGGGCGCATGCACTACATGTTCAACCGCGTCGGCGGCCTCAAGGAGGACCTCCCGGCCGGTTGGACCGCACGCGCGCGTGCCGCCGTTTCCGCCGTGCGTTCCCGCATGGGCGTCTTCGACGACCTGGTCCTCGGCAACGAGATCTTCCGCGGGCGCACCCGGGGCGTGGGCGCCCTCGCGCCGGAGGCCGTGCACGCGTACGGCGTGAGCGGGCCCATCGCACGCGCCTCGGGCGTCGACTTCGACCTGCGCCGCGACGAGCCCTACCTGGCCTACGGCGAGCTCCAGGACACCCTCAAGGTGGTCACCCGGGCCGAGGGCGACTGCCTGGCCCGCTTCGAGTGCCTCCTGGAGCAGACGCACAACGCCCTGGACCTGGCCGACGCCTGCCTGGACCGGTTCGCCGACCTGCCGCCGGGACCGATCAACCAACGGCTCCCCAAGGTCCTCAAGGCACCCGAGGGCCACACCTACGCCTGGACCGAGAACCCCCTCGGCATCAACGGCTACTACCTCGTCAGCAAGGGCGAGAAGACCCCCTACCGGCTGAAGCTGCGCTCGGCGTCGTACAACAACATCCAGGTGCTGACCGAACTGCTGCCGGGGACGCTGGTGTCGGACATGGTCGCGATTCTGGGATCGATGTTCTTCGTGGTGGGGGACATCGACAAGTAGGACGCGTGGCGTGGGGTGTGGCGCGCCGCCGTACGTGTCGCGTGTGCGTCAGAGCAGCGGGTTCTGGATGCCCACCGGCTGCAGCAGCCAGCCGAAGTCGCCGAGGCCGCCGGAGGCGGTGAGCTCGGCGGCCTCGCCCGCGCTCGCGAGGGCGCGTACGTAGGCGGCGGGGTGTGTGGAGGCGAGCGTGAGCGGGGGGCGTGCGCCGATGATGCCCAGGGCGCGCAGGGCGTCGCGCTGTGTGCACAGGAGCGCTTCGGGGAGGTCGTACGCCGTGTCGAGCGCCGAGCACGCGTCCAGCGCGACGTGCGCCGTGATGTCGCACGACCCGTCCGGCACGGGCGCCGTCGCGCGCCCCTCACGGAAGCCGGTGAGCGAGCCGAACGGGGGGCGCGTGTCCACGGTGTGCGCATAGTCCACGGCCACCGCGAGCCCCTCCCGCACGCAGGTGACGGCGTCCGCCCACGCCCGGTCCCGGGGCAGCCCGATCTCCGCCCGCAGTCCCGGCTCGCCGCCCAGCGGCCACCACCGCGCGAGCCACTCCGCGTCCGCGCCCGACACCCGCTCTCCGAGCAGCTCGGTGCCGTCGCGCCGGACCCGCACCAGCCGGGGCACACCGGCCGAGTCCACCTCGGCGACGTCGACCGGGACGTTGTCGAGCCATTCGTTGGCGAAGAGCAGGCCGCTGACCGTGCGCGGCAGTTCGGTCAGCCAGGTGATGCGGTCGGGCAGGCCGGGCGGCCGGTCGGCGACCTCGACGGCGCAGGCACGCGCGCGTGCCGCCACGTCGGCGGGCAGCGCGGCGAGCACTCCGGTGACCAGCTCGCCCCGCCCGGCGCCCATGTCGACGAAATCCAGCGTCTCCGGGCACCCCAGCGCCTCGTCGACCCGGCACAGCAGCCCGGCAACGGCCTCGGCGAACAGCCGCGACGCGTGGACCGACGTACGGAAGTGCCCGGCCGGCCCCTCCGGGCGGCGGTAGAAGCCGCCGTTGCCGTACAGGGCCGCCTCGGTGGCCGCACGCCAGCCGCGGGCGTCGTCGGCCGTCTCTACGGTCGCCTCATCCGTCACCGGGCCAGACTAGGCGCACAGGTGATCACCTTCTCCACCTTGCGGAGTACGTGCGCGGAACAGGGATCGGCCCTCCGGTTGACCCCTGCACCTATCGTGCTTCCCTACTCTGGGTTACGTGCAGCGCCTCTATGACTTCCTCCGCAGGAACCCGACATGGGTCGACAGCTTCTGGGCCGTCGTCCTGCTCGGGCTCTCCTGCGTGAGTGTCGTGAATCTCAGCGAGGCGCGCGGCCATCACGGTTCGACCGCCGCCATGCTGGCCGTATCCGTCGTCATGGGCGTGGTGGTGGCGCTGCGCCGCCGTCTCCCGGAGCCGATGCTGGTGCTGGCCGCCGCGACCGGCCTGGCCCAGCTGGTACTGGACGTGGAGACGACCGTCGCCAACTTCGCCATGCTGGTGATCGTCTGCACGGTCGCCGCGGTCGGCGAGCGCTGGGCGTCCCGGTTCGCCCTCTACGCGGGGCTGTGCGCGGCGCCACTGGCGCAGATCCGGTGGCCGGCGGAGAAGACGAGTCTCCTGGGGCACCTGGCGATCGTGGTGTTCCAGGCGGTGCCGTTCGTGCTCGCCTGGGTGCTCGGCGACTCCGTGCGCACCCGCCGTGCCTACTTCGCGCAGCTGGAAGAGCGCGCCGCCCGGCTGGAGAAGGAGCGCGAGGCGCAGGCCAAGGTCGCGGTCGCGGCCGAGCGCGCCCGGATCGCGCGCGAGCTGCACGACGTGGTCGCGCACAACGTGTCGGTGATGGTGGTCCAGGCCGACGGTGCCGCCTACGTCCTCGACGCCGCCCCCGACCAGGCCAAGAAGGCCCTTGAGACGATCTCCTCCACCGGCCGCCAGGCCCTCGCCGAGATGCGCCGCCTGCTGGGCGTGCTGCGCACGGGCGAGCACAAGGAGGTCGGCGAGTACGTTCCGCAGCCCGACGTCGAGCAGATCGACGAGCTCATCGATCAGTGCCGCAGCTCCGGCCTGCCCGTCGACTTCAAGGTCGAGGGCACCCCGCGCCCGCTGCCCAGCGGCGTCGAGCTCACGGCGTACCGGATCGTGCAGGAAGCGCTTACCAACACTCGCAAGCACGGCGGCCCCAACGCGGGCGCCAGCGTGCGGCTGGTCTACTTCGACGACGGACTCGGCCTGCTGGTCGAGGACGACGGCAAGGGCGCCCCGCACGAGATGTACGAGGACGGCGGCGCCGACGGGCAGGGTCACGGCCTGATCGGCATGCGGGAGCGGGTCGGCATGGTGGGCGGCACCCTCGACGCCGGCCCCCGTCCCGGCGGAGGATTCCGCATCAGTGCTCTGCTGCCGCTCAAACCGGCGCATTGACACAGACGCACGCCCCCGTTTGAGACCTGTCCCGCCCCGGAAGACGCGCAACAAACCGACGTACGGAAACGGAAGAGGACCCGATGACGATCCGCGTGATGCTCGTCGACGACCAGGTGCTGCTGCGCACCGGGTTCCGGATGGTGCTCGCGGCACAGCCGGACATGGAGGTCGTCGCGGAGGCGGGCGACGGCGTCGAGGCCCTCCAGGTGCTGAAGTCCACCGAGGTGGACGTCGTGCTGATGGACGTGCGCATGCCCAAGCTGGACGGTGTGGAGACCACCCGCCGTGTCTGCTCTGAGCCCGATGCGCCCAAGGTGCTCATACTGACCACCTTCGACCTCGACGAGTACGCCTTCTCGGGGCTGAAGGCGGGCGCCTCCGGCTTCATGCTCAAGGACGTGCCGCCGGGCGAGCTGCTGGCCGCCATCCGCTCCGTGCACAGCGGCGACGCCGTCGTCGCGCCCTCCACCACCCGGCGGCTGCTCGACCGCTTCGCGCCGATGCTGCCCGCTGCCGGCAAGGAGCCCCAGCACCGCGAGCTGGAAAGGCTCACCGACCGCGAGCGCGAGGTCATGGTGCTGGTCGCGCAGGGACTGTCGAACGGCGAGATCGCGAGCCGGCTGGTGCTCTCCGAAGCCACCGTGAAGACCCACGTGGGCCGCATCCTGACCAAGCTCGGGCTGCGCGACCGGGTGCAGGTGGTCGTGCTGGCCTACGAGACCGGGCTGGTGCGCGCGGGCGGCGGCCACGGCTGACACACGGCATCTGCGGCAGGCGCGGCCGGCGTACGGCACGCGTCGCTAGCGGAGTATCCCTTCCAGGAAGTCGCTGCCGAGGCGGGCGACGACCGTGACGTCCAGCTGGTGCAGTACGTACCGGCCGCGGCGGCGCGTGGTGACCAGGCCCGCCTTCTTGAGCACGCTCAGGTGCCGGGACACCTCGGGCGCCGACAGGCCGTGCACCTGCGCCAGCTCGCTGGTGGTGTACGCGCTGCGCGCCAGGTACCGGCACAACCGCATCCTGACGGGATGGGACAGCGCCGCCATCCGCAGCGTGACCGCCTCCACCGACGCCGGTGAGGCAAGCTCCGGCGAGCCGACCGGATAGTGCAGCACCGGCTGCCAGCCGTAGCGGTGCAGGACCATCAGATGCGGCCAGCCCAGACTCGTGGGCACCAGCAGGAGCCCGTCGGCCTCGGCCACGGCGTGGCCGTCGGTGAGCTTGTCCACGGTGATCCGCGCGCCCGCCTCGTCGAGCGTCACGACCGGCGAGACCGCCGCCAGCGCCTCGGCCAGGCCCTTGCGCCGCAGCAGCTCCGTCTTGTGCCGGGCGTCCGCCGCCAGCTGGTGGCGCAGCCGCGACCAGGCCTCGTCGAAGAACGCCTCGGCGCAGTCCCCCAGGAACCGGCGCAGCCACGCGCGCACACTCGGCGGATCGTCGAGCAGCCGCTGCGCGAACCGGACCTGCTGCGGACCGCGCGAGGCGGCCACCTCCAGCGCCCTGCGGCGCCCGACCGGATCCGACAGGAGGGCCGGTGTCCGCGCGTCGTACGAGAGCACGCACGTGAACTCCAGGGCCGCGTCCACGAACTGTTCGTCCGTCAGCTTGTCGAGCTGGTCGAGCTCCTCGGCGAGTGTGCCGCCCGGGACGGCGCCGGGAACGGCCGCGTACGGCAGGAACAGGTCGGAGAACGTCGTCCGCCACAGGAAGTCCGCCTCGCACATCCGGTCGGCCAGATGCGGCTCCATCCGGGCGCTCACGCCGGTCACCCAGCCCTGGAGGCCGGGATGGTGCCCCGGTTCGGACAGCGCGTGCAGCGCCATGCCGAGCTCGGCCAGCGGCGAGGGCACGACGGCGACCCTCTCCGGCCGCAGCCCCGCGATGTCGATGCGTACGCTCATGTCACCATCGTGCACCCCGCCTCCGACAACGCCCCCTCGATTGACGGGCGCCGTCAATCCACGCGACTGCGGGGCCGTGGGCGCGCAGGCTGGGGAGCCATGAGCATCGTCCAGCAGTTCCTCCTCGACACGTACCGAGCTCAGCAGCACGGGGAGCCCGCGCCGCCCGCGCCCGGCGCGCACGATCTGCGCGTGGCGCGCGCAGCGCGCCAGTACCGCCGCTTCCGCGCCGTCGTCGCCGGGCGGCCAGCGCGGGGGAAGGTGCGCCGCGCCGTGGTGAGGTGGGTGCGCCCCGGCGCGCCGTGACGGGCGCGCGCCGGGCGCTCACGGCGGTGCCGGGTGCCGTGCGTGATGGCTGCGCGCCGGTGGGGGCCCGGTCGCGCCCATGCGGCGGAGCCGCATGTCACATACAGCCCCCGTACAGACCCGCGCCCTACTCGGGCGCTCCAGGCAACCGTGTCACGAAGTCCGCGACCGCTGCCCTCACGTCCTCCGCCGTCCACTCCAGGCCCGCCGCCGTCACCGTCACCTCGGTCACGGCCAGCCCCGGCCCCCTGGACCCCCAGTGGCCGCTGAACAGGTAGGTGCCGGTCTCCTCGGCCTGGCGGACCGCCGCCTCCATGAGCACGTCGCCGTCGTACGGCAGCCAGACCTGGAACTCGTGGGTGTGCGGTTCCTCGGGGAAGACGCGCGTCCAGGGCAGGCCCGCCTCGGCGAAGCCGTCGCGCAGCGCCGAGGCCACCACGCGCGCGTGCCGCACGTAGTCCGGCAGCCGGGGCAGCTCGCGCTCCAGGCCGGCCAGGGCCGCCAGCGCGGTCGGGAACTGCTGGAAGACCGTCCCGCCGTACCGGTGCCGCCAGGTCTTCGCCTCCTCGACGAGGGGCTTCGGGCCGGCCAGCGCGGCGCCGCCGAAGCCTTCGAGGGACTTGTAGAACGACACGTAGACGCTGTCCGCCAGGTCCGCGATCTCGTGCAGGGGGCGCCCGAAGTGGACGGTGGACTCCCACAGGCGCGCGCCGTCGAAGTGCACCACCGCGTCGCGCTCCCGCGCCGCCTCCACGGTCTCCGTGAGCTCTTCCCAGGAGGGCAGCACGAAACCGGCGTCCCTGAGGGGCAGTTCCAGCATCAACGCCCCGAAGGGCTCCTCGAAGTCGCGTATCTCCTGGGCGGTGGGGAGCCGGGGCTCACCGGTGACGCGCACGGTGCGCAGGCCGGCGACCTCGCGAAGGGCGTTGCGTTCGTGGACCTCGGGGTGGGCCAGGGCGTGCAGGGCGACCGTGGGGTTGCCGGTGCGGGCCGCCCAGCAGCGCAGGGCCACCTGCTGGGCCATCGTGCCGGTCGGGAAGAACGAGGCGGCCTCCGTGCCCAGCAGGGCCGCGACGCGCGCCTCCAGGGCCTCGACGACTCCGTTGCCGTAGAGGTCCGCCGGTCCGTCCAGGTCGTACACCTCGGGGGCCGCTTCCTGGAGCCGCGCGAGTCGTTCGCGGAGCGAGGAGAGCGCGCCCACGCGCGCGAGGACGCGTTCGGCCTTCCGGTAGGCGGCCGTGCGCCGCTCTCGCATCCGCTGCTGCGCCGAAGGGGGTTCGTTCGGCTGGTCGTCCTGGGTGCTCGCCGTATCGCTCATGCCCTGGATGATGCCGTGGCCCACCACCGGAGGGCCTCGCATTTTCCGTCCGGGAGGGAAACCCGGAGGGATGTCCGGGAGATGTGACCGGTCACCCACAGCCTGTGGACAGCCAACTGGCGCCGGACCCGATAGCGTTAACATGACGAGAAATCGTCCGGTACCCAGAGCGGACTGGAACGGGAAGGTCACCGTCGCGTGAGTACAGTCCAACAGCCAGACCTCAGTGACCGCCCCGCGCGGCTCACCGTCGGCGTCGTCGGCGCCGGCCGGGTGGGCCCGGCGCTGGCCGCGTCACTGCAGCTCGCCGGGCACCGCCCGGTCGCCGTCTCCGGGGTCTCCGACGCCTCCCGGCGGCGCGCCGAGACGATGCTGCCCGACATCCCGCTGGTACCCCCCGCCGAGGTTCTTCAGCGTGCCGACCTGGTGCTCCTGACCGTCCCCGACGACGCCCTGCCCGGCCTGGTCGCCGGCCTCGCCGAGACCGGCGCCGTACGGCCGGGCCAGCTGCTCGTGCACACCTCCGGGCGGTACGGCGCCAAGGTCCTGGACCCGGCCCTGCGCGCGGGCGCGCTGCCGCTGGCCCTGCACCCGGCCATGACCTTCACCGGGACGCCGGTGGACGTGCAGCGGCTCGCGGGCTGCTCGTTCGGCGTGACCGCGCCCGAGGAGCTGCGGCTGGCCGCCGAGGCACTCGTCATCGAGATGGGCGGCGAACCGGAGTGGATCTCCGAGGAGAACCGTCCGCTCTACCACGCGGCCCTCGCCCTCGGCGCCAACCACCTGGTCACCCTGGTCGCCCAGTCCATGGAGCTGCTGCGCACGGCCGGTGTCGAGGCGCCCGACCGGATGCTCGGCCCGCTGCTCGGCGCTGCCCTGGACAACGCCCTGCGTTCCGGTGACGCGGCGCTGACCGGGCCGGTCGCGCGCGGGGACGCGGGCACCGTCGCCGCGCACGTCACGGAGCTGCGCCGGCACGCCCCGCAGGCCGTCGACGGCTATCTGGCGATGGCCCGCGCCACGGCCGACCGGGCGCTCGCCCACGGCCTGCTGAAGCCGGAACTCGCCGAGGACCTCCTCGGCGTCCTCGCGGGCGGCACTAGCGGCACGAGCGGCACCGAGGGGAACCCCCGATGAGCACCGCCCTGCTGCGCACCGCCGACGAACTGCACGCGCGTGTGCGGCGCGGCCGCCGCGCCGTCGTGATGACCATGGGCGCCCTGCACGAGGGCCACGCGACGCTGATCCGCGGCGCGCGGGAGGTCGCAGGCCCGGACGGCGAGGTCGTCGTCACGGTCTTCGTCAACCCCCTGCAGTTCGGCGCCGGCGAGGACCTCGACCGCTACCCGCGCACCCTGGACGCCGACCTGAAGATCGCCGAACAGGCGGGAGCGGACGCCGTGTTCGCCCCGTCGGTCGAGGAGGTCTACCCGGGCGGGCAGCCCCAGGTGCGGATCACCGCGGGGCCGATGGGCACGTTCCTGGAAGGCGCCTCGCGGCCCGGGCACTTCGACGGCGTCCTCACGGTCGTCGCCAAGCTGCTGCACCTCACGCGCCCCGACGCGGCCCTGTTCGGGCAGAAGGACGCCCAGCAGCTGGCCGTGATCAGGCGCATGGTGGGGGACCTGAACTTCGGCATCGAGATCGTCGGCGTGCCCACGGTGCGTGAGGACGACGGGCTCGCGCTCTCCAGCCGCAACCGCTACCTGTCGGTGGACGAGCGGCGCACGGCGCTCGCGCTGTCGCGCGCGCTGTTCGCCGGGCGCGACCGCCACGCGGCGCAGGAAGCGTTGCGAGCCCGGGCTCGCGAGGTGCCGTCCACGCGGGCGCGTGCCGAGGCGCTCAGCGCCATAGGGGAGTCCCGCGCGGCGGCCGACGCGCACGCCGTCGCCAAGGCCGTGCCGAACGCCGCTGCCGCCGTCCGCGCGGCCGCGCGGACCGTCCTGGACGAGGCCGCCCACTACGACCCGCCGCTCGAACTGGACTACCTCGCCCTGGTCGACCCCTCCGACTTCACCGAGATCGACGACGACTTCACCGGAGAGGCCGTCCTCGCCGTCGCCGCCCGGGTCGGGACGACCCGGCTGATCGACAACATCCCTCTCACCTTCGCCGCTCCCGGAGCCGCCTCGTGACCAGCACAGGCATACGACTGCACGCGCCCGCCCCCGGTTGGTCCATCGACGCGGACGTGGTGGTCGTCGGGTCCGGCGTCGCCGGCCTGACCGCCGCCCTGCGCTGCGAGGCCGCGGGACTGACCACGGTCGTCGTCACCAAGGCACTCCTCGACGACGGCTCCACGCGCTGGGCGCAGGGCGGTGTCGCGGCGGCTCTGGGCGAGGGTGACACCCCCGAGCAGCACCTGGACGACACCCTGGTCGCGGGCGCGGGCCTGTGCGACGAGAACGCCGTCCGGACCCTCGTCACCGAGGGCCCGGACGCGGTACGGCGGCTGATCTCGACCGGGGCGCACTTCGACACCGACGAGGACGGTGACATCGAACTCGCGCGCGAGGGCGGCCACCACCGGCGCCGGATCGCGCACGCGGGCGGGGACGCGACCGGCGCGGAGATCTCTCGCGCGCTGGTGGAGGCGGCTCGCGCGCGGGGAGTGCGGATGATCGAGAACGCGCTGGTACTCGACCTCCTGACCGACGCCGAGGGGCGCACGGCGGGCGTGACCCTGCATGTGATGGGTGAGGGCCAGCACGACGGCGTGGGCGCCGTGCACGCCCCCGCCGTCGTCCTCGCGACCGGCGGCATGGGCCAGGTCTTCTCCGCGACCACCAACCCGTCGGTGTCAACCGGAGACGGGGTGGCCCTGGCGCTGCGCGCGGGCGCGGATGTCTCCGATCTGGAATTCGTCCAGTTCCACCCGACCGTGCTGTTCCTCGGCGCCGACGCGGAGGGCCAGCAGCCGCTGGTCTCCGAGGCGGTCCGCGGGGAGGGCGCGCACCTGGTCGACGCGGACGGCGTGCGTTTCATGGTGGGGCAGCACGAGCTGGCCGAGCTCGCGCCCCGGGACATCGTCGCCAAGGGCATCATGCGGCGCATGCAGGAGCAGGACGCCGAGCACATGTTCCTGGACGCCCGGCACTTCGGCGCCCACATGTGGGAACACCGTTTCCCGACGATCCTGACCGCCTGCCGGGCGCACGGCATCGACCCGGTCACCGAGCCCATCCCGGTCGCGCCGGCCGCGCACTACGCCTCCGGGGGCGTGCGCACCGACGCGCGCGGGCGCACGACGGTGCGCGGGCTGTACGCGTGCGGCGAGGTCGCGTGCACCGGCGTGCACGGCGCGAACCGGCTCGCGTCCAACTCCCTCCTGGAGGGCCTGGTCTACGCCGAGCGCATCGCCGCCGACATCGCCGCGCGGCACGTGGAGAACCGCCTCCACGCGCGCGTGCCCGTTCCGGTCCCGCACCCCGGCAAGCCCGCGCACCCGCTGCAGGTCCCCGAGGCGCGGTTCGCGATCCAGCGGATCATGACCGAGGGCGCCGGCGTGCTCCGCTCCGACGAGTCCCTGACCAAGGCCGCCGAGCAGCTCCAGCGACTGCACACCGAGGCCCGTGACGCCCTCGCCGAGAACGGCAAGACCGCCGAGCCCGGCGTCGACACCTGGGAGGCCACCAACCTCCTGTGCGTCGCGCGCGTGCTCGTCGAGGCGGCCTGGCGCCGCCGGGAGACCCGCGGCTGCCACTGGCGCGAGGACCACGCCGACCGTGACGACGCCGCGTGGCGCCGCCATATCGTCGTACGGCTGAATCCGGACCGGACGCTGGCCGTAGGCACCACAGACACCGCAGACTTCCCCCCGACCCGGCCGCACCAGCCACCCCAGGAGTGACAGACGTGAGCACCAACGACCTTCCCCTCGCCGACGGCGGCGGCTGCGGCGACGGCTGTGCCTGTGGCGCCGAGGGCGAGGAGGAGTACATGGAGTGCGGGCTCGACCCCGCGCTCGCCGAACTCCTCGCCGCCGCCGGACTCGACCCACTGGAGGTCGAGGACGTCGCCAACGTGGCCATCCAGGAGGACCTGGACAACGGCGTGGACGTGACGACCGTCGCGACCATCCCCGAGGAGGCCGTGGCGACCGCCGACTTCGTCGCGCGCGAGGCGGGCGTCGTCGCGGGGCTGCGGGTCGCCGAGGCCGTGGTCTCCGTGGTCTGCACCGACGAGTTCGAGGTTGAGCGGCACGTCGAGGACGGTGACCGGGTCGAGGCCGGGCAGCAACTGCTGTCCATCACCACCCGCACCCGCGACCTGCTCACCGCCGAACGCAGCGCCCTGAACGTCCTGTGCCGGCTCTCCGGCATCGCGACCGCCACGCGCGCGTGGGCGGACGCGCTGGAGGGCACGCGGGCACGCGTGCGTGACACCCGCAAGACCACCCCCGGCCTGCGCTCCCTGGAGAAGTTCGCGGTGCGCTGCGGCGGCGGCGTCAACCACCGCATGTCGCTCTCCGACGCGGCCCTGGTCAAGGACAACCACGTGGTCGCCGCAGGTGGCGTCGGCCCGGCCTTCAAGGCCGTACGCGAGGCCTTCCCGGACCTGCCGATCGAGGTCGAGGTCGACACGCTCCACCAGCTGCGCGAGGTCGTCGACGCGGGCGCCGACCTGATCCTGCTGGACAACTTCACGCCGGGGGAGTGCGAGGAGGCCGTGGCGATCGTCGGCGGCCGCGCGCTCCTGGAGGCGTCCGGACGGCTCACCCTGGAGAACGCGCGCGCGTACGCCGACACCGGCGTGGACTTCCTGGCCGTCGGTGCCCTGACCCACTCCTCGCCGATCCTGGACATCGGCCTGGACCTGCGCGAGGCGGAGTGACCCCATGCTCCTCACGATCGATGTCGGTAATACGCATACCGTCCTCGGGCTCTTCGACGGCGAGGACATCGTCGAGCACTGGCGCATCTCCACGGACGCGCGCCGTACCGCCGACGAACTGGCGGTGCTGCTCCAGGGGCTGATGGGCATGCACCCGCTGCTCGGCGACGAGCTCGGCGACGGCATCGACGGGATCGCGATCTGCGCGACCGTCCCGTCCGTGCTGCACGAGCTGCGCGAGGTCACGCGGCGGTACTACGGCGATGTGCCGGCGGTGCTGGTTGAGCCGGGGGTGAAGACCGGGGTGCCGATCCTCACCGACAACCCCAAGGAGGTCGGCGCGGACCGGATCATCAACGCGGTCGCCGCCGTGGAGCTGTTCGGCGGGCCGGCGATCGTCGTCGACTTCGGTACCGCCACGACCTTCGACGCGGTGTCCGCGCGCGGGGAGTACGTCGGCGGTGTGATCGCGCCCGGTATCGAGATCTCCGTGGAGGCGCTGGGCGTCAAGGGCGCGCAGCTGCGGAAGATCGAGGTCGCCCGGCCGCGGAGTGTGATCGGCAAGAACACGGTGGAGGCCATGCAGGCGGGCATCGTGTACGGGTTCGCCGGACAGGTCGACGGGGTGGTCGGCCGGATGGCGCGGGAGCTGGCGGACGATCCCGACGATGTGACGGTGATCGCGACGGGCGGGCTGGCGCCGATGGTGCTCGGGGAGTCCTCGGTGATCGACGAGCATGAGCCGTGGCTGACGCTGGTGGGGCTGCGGTTGGTGTACGAGCGGAACGTGTCGCGGATGTGAGGTGGCGGGGGTGGCGCGGCGTTTTCACGCCCGCCCCCACCCGTCCCCTCGCCAGGGGCTCGGCTGACGGGCAGGTAGGCCCCACCGAGCGGCGGCGGCCAGGTGGGTGGCCCTGCTGCGCCACACCCGCCCCCTATGTCGAGTTTGTCTGATTTACGCGTATCTTCGGTCCATGCCCACGCCATATGGATCCCGCGGCGGCATGGCGTTCGGTGCGGAGGAGCTGCGTGTGCTCCGCCGTGCTCTCGCCCTCGCCCTTCACCCCGGTCCCGCCTCCGCCGAGGACGTCAAGGACTGTCATCGGCTCGCCGAGTCGTTCGACGAGGCGATGCGTGAGGAGGCCCGGCTGCGCGCCTTCCTGGTGGCCGATCTCGTCCGGTACCGCGCGGCCCTGCCGGGGACCCTCGCCGGTTATCTCGCCCTCCTGGAGGAGGCGCTGGGCGCCGGACACCGTCCCACTCCGGACGACCTCGCCGCGCTGCGGGCGCTGCGCGGGAACCCCGGTGCCGCCGCGCTGCTCGCCCGTTGCCAGGACCTCACGGAGCGCGATGTGCGGGCCCGGCTCGCGCAGGGGGCCCGCAAGGTGCCGGCGCCGGCTGTTCCGGCGTCCAGGGTGCGTCTGACGGCCCTGCCGGGCGGTGTGGCCAAGGAGCCGGAGAAGAAACCGAAGGAGAAGCCCGCCGAGCGGCCCGCCCCGCAGCCCGGGGCCCCCGAGCCCGTCGCGCCGAAACGGCCCATTCCGACCCCGGGCGAGGTCTTCCCCCGGCGCCGGCCCACCCCGCCGCCCGCCGGTCCGCCGCAGCAGCTCGCCGTCGGCTGAGCGGAACCGGCGGCGCAACCCGCGGAGCCGGCCGGGAAAACGGCGGCTCGCGCACATGGGCGACGCTTCGCCCACCCCGCACCTTTCGCCCGGTCCCCCGTGGCTACTGTGGACGCATGGACTATTTCTCCGCGCTGCTGCCTCCGGTCGTCATGGCCATCTTTTTCATCGGTCTGGTCCGGGTGATCGTGAAGACCCAGGGCGGCGCCGCCAAGGCCAAGGAGGACGCCGCCGTCGACGCCGCCCTCGCGCGCGCGGAGAACGCCCGGCAGGCCTCCGCCCCGGGCGGCGACGCCTGATCGCTGCCGGTACCTCCCGGGCGTAGGGCTCGCCGCACGGTCACAGCCGCACCTTCCGGACCGCACGCCCCTTTTGTTGGCCTTTGTTGGCGAAAGTGCACGTCCGGCACGCCATTGGCTGGATCTCCCACTATTGTCTGAGCTGTGCCTCGCCCATTGGGAGAACTCGAAGACGCGGTCATGACGCGGGTGTGGAAGTGGAACCGCCCGGTGACCGTTCGAGAAGTCCTGGAAGACCTCCAGCAGGAACGGTCCATCGCGTACACCACGGTGATGACCGTTTTGGACAATCTCCACCAGAAGGGCTGGGTGCGGCGGGAGGCCGAAGGGCGCGCCTATCGATATGAGGCCGTCTCCACACGGGCCGCCTACGCCGCCGCCCTCATGAACGACGCGTGGTCGCAGAGCGACAACCCGGCCGCCGCTCTCGTCGCCTTCTTCGGGATGATGAGCGACGAACAGCGCCAGGCTCTGCGGGACGCCGTACGGATCGTGCAGGGTCCGGATAGGCCGGAACAGCAGGAACGCGAAGAGCCGGAAGCCCCGCAAGAGGAGAACCCCGGCTCCATGGCGGACCGCGGCGGGCGATAGCGTCCGCTCATGTCAGTGATGCGCCCCGAAGTCACCGCAAAAGCCATCACCGTCCGGCGGGCCCGGACCAGCGATGTCCCGGCGGTGCGCCGACTCCTTGACGCGTACGTCCGTGACCGCATCCTGCTCGACAAAGCCACGGTGACGCTTTACGAGGACATCCAGGAGTTCTGGGTCGCGGAACGCGACGACAACGCCGAGGTGGTCGGCTGCGGCGCACTGCACGTGATGTGGGAAGACCTCGCCGAAGTGCGCACTCTCGCGGTGAAGCCAGGCCTCAAGGGCGCCGGCGTCGGTCATCAGTTGCTGGAGAAGTTGCTGGAGACCGGGCGTTGGCTGGGTGTTCGCCGGGTTTTCTGTCTGACCTTCGAAGTCGAGTTCTTCGGGAAGCACGGGTTCGTGGAGATCGGCGAGACGCCCGTGGACACCGATGTCTACGCGGAGCTGTTGCGTTCCTATGACGAGGGCGTCGCGGAGTTCCTGGGACTCGAACGAGTGAAACCGAACACCTTGGGCAACAGCCGGATGCTTCTGCATCTGTGATCGCCGAGAGGGATCGCGGCGGACAAGAGGCGCATCGGGCATCGGGGCAGAGTTGGCGGGAGATCGGGTCCTTATTCCGGGCGCCTCGCCTTGCCCCGGTGCCCTATGTCCGAAACGCGCAAGTTTCCGGACGTGAGCGGGCCCCTCGGTCTCTCCCAGGGGTTTGTGTTTTTCACGCAAAAGCGGTTTGCTTTCCGACGTACTGCAGTACTGCATATAACAGGGGGCGGCGAAACGGCGGGCGCCGCAGACCCCCGGCCCTCAAGTTATCGATGAAAGGAAATCCGGTGGCACAGAAGGTTCAGGTCCTTCTTGTCGACGACCTCGACGGCGGCGAGGCGGACGAGACTGTGACGTTCGCGCTGGACGGCAAGACGTACGAGATCGATCTCACGACCGCCAATGCGGACAAGCTGCGCGGCCTTCTCGACCCGTATGTCAAGGGTGGGCGTCGTACCGGTGGCCGTGCTTCGGGCGGACGTGGAAAGGCCCGTGCGGCTTCCGGCGGCAGCCAGGACACCGCGCAGATTCGCGCGTGGGCAAAGGAGAACGGCTACGAGGTCAACGACCGCGGCCGTGTTCCCGCGACGATTCGCCAGGCCTACGAGGACGCCAACAGCTGACTGTCCTCCGGCCCGCGGCCCCTACGCCGCAGCCGGACCCGGTGGCACTCGGTGGCCACCGTGTCCACCAGCCGTACCAGATCGGGGGCGCCCCCAACGCCCCCCATGGCCGACAGCGACGAGAGTGTCGGCAGCGAGGCCTCGACCTCGCACCCCGACTCGGGGGGCCGCAACCAGACGGCGGCCCCCTGCACGGGCCCCGCTGGGCATTCGGCGGCTTCGGGAAACGGCCGGGTGCCGGTGGAGACCGGCTCGGGCCGCACCGGAGCGTCCATCAGGCCGTGCGCGCCCAGCGCCCGCAGATCGAGGGCCAGCGCGCCCCACTCCAGCCAGTCCAGCAGCCCCGGCAGTTCCTCCGCGCAGCCCGCGGCTACCAGCAGCCGCATCCGGTCGCCCTGGAGGGCCACCGGAGAGCCCGGCCCCAGATGTCTGAGCGCCTTCGCGCCCGCCCGGACCGGCACGTCCAGCACGTCGAAACGCACGCCCGTGACCAGCCGCAGCGGCTCTCCGGGCGCCGCGGGCACTGTCGCCCAGCCCAGATCGTTCTCGTACCAGTGCCGGAGCCGGGCCGCCCGCCCGTCCGGCCCGACGGCGCAGCCGGAACCCGGTGCCACGGCGCACCCGGAACCGGACGCGACGGCCGAACCGGAACCGGAATCGAGCGGGGGACGAGGGTGAGGGACCGTGGAAGCAGCCAGAGGGACTGTGCCAGCCATGCCAAGTGCAACCGTCACCAGCCCGCCAGAGTTACGCTGGGTGTGCGTGTGAAAGCGCTGAGCTCCCGAAAAGGGGGCGTGTGGGGGTCCGGGGAGACGCAAGGTTGTTCGCCCGTAGCGGAGGGACCGGGGGCATACGGCATGGACTGTCAGTCCGGACGGGTAAGACATCCCTAGTGGGAGGGGGGGCGACACGCAGGCGAGGCCGTCTCACGTTCGCCATCGGCGTACTGGAGGAAGGGGTAACTGCCTGGCCTGCGGGAACATCGTCTCGCACCATCGGGTTGGAGCAGATGTCGGCGTTCGAGGTCAGGAGGCCATCGACGGTGTCGGCAGTTGGAATGAGCGGTCCCCGCTTGCGGGACTAAGCTGCGGAAGGACAGGGAGGGGAAGTTCCCCCCACTGCCTGACCGCTCTGAGGAGCGATTAACGATGTTCGAGAGGTTCACCGACCGCGCGCGGCGGGTTGTCGTCCTGGCTCAGGAAGAAGCCCGGATGCTCAACCACAACTACATCGGCACCGAGCACATCCTCCTGGGCCTGATCCACGAGGGTGAGGGTGTCGCCGCCAAGGCCCTTGAGAGCCTCGGGATTTCGCTCGAGGCGGTCCGCCAGCAGGTGGAGGAGATCATCGGGCAGGGGCAGCAGGCCCCGTCCGGGCACATCCCCTTCACCCCCCGTGCCAAGAAGGTCCTGGAGCTGTCGCTCCGCGAGGCCCTTCAGCTGGGCCACAACTACATCGGCACGGAGCACATCCTGCTCGGCCTGATCCGTGAGGGCGAGGGCGTCGCCGCCCAGGTCCTGGTCAAGCTGGGCGCTGATCTCAACCGGGTGCGGCAGCAGGTCATCCAGCTGCTCTCCGGTTACCAGGGCAAGGAGACCGCCACCGCCGGCGGCCCTGCCGAGGGCACCCCCTCGACGTCCCTGGTCCTCGACCAGTTCGGCCGGAACCTCACCCAGGCCGCTCGTGAGTCCAAGCTCGACCCGGTCATCGGGCGCGAGAAGGAGATCGAGCGGGTCATGCAGGTGCTGTCCCGCCGTACCAAGAACAACCCGGTCCTGATCGGTGAGCCCGGCGTCGGCAAGACCGCCGTCGTAGAGGGCCTCGCCCAGGCCATCGTCAAGGGCGAGGTGCCCGAGACCCTCAAGGACAAGCACCTCTACACCCTGGACCTCGGCGCCCTGGTCGCCGGCTCCCGCTACCGCGGTGACTTCGAGGAGCGCCTGAAGAAGGTGCTCAAGGAGATCCGCACCCGCGGTGACATCATCCTGTTCATCGACGAGCTGCACACGCTGGTCGGTGCGGGTGCCGCCGAGGGCGCCATCGACGCCGCTTCGATCCTGAAGCCGATGCTGGCCCGCGGTGAGCTGCAGACCATCGGTGCGACCACCCTGGACGAGTACCGCAAGCACCTGGAGAAGGACGCGGCCCTCGAGCGCCGCTTCCAGCCCATCCAGGTCGCCGAGCCGTCCCTGCCGCACACGATCGAGATCCTCAAGGGTCTGCGTGACCGGTACGAGGCCCACCACCGGGTCTCCATCACGGACGAGGCGCTGGTCCAGGCGGCCACCCTGGCCGACCGCTACATCTCGGACCGCTTCCTGCCGGACAAGGCGATCGACCTGATCGACGAGGCCGGATCGAGGATGCGCATCCGCCGGATGACCGCTCCGCCGGACCTGCGCGAGTTCGACGAGAAGATCGCCGCCGTCCGCCGGGACAAGGAGTCCGCGATCGACTCGCAGGACTTCGAGAAGGCCGCCTCCCTCCGCGACAAGGAGAAGCAGCTCCTGGCCGCCAAGGCCAAGCGGGAGAAGGAGTGGAAGGCCGGCGACATGGACGTCGTCGCCGAGGTCGACGGCGAGCTGATCGCCGAGGTGCTGGCCACCGCCACGGGCATCCCGGTCTTCAAGCTCACCGAGGAGGAGTCCTCGCGTCTGCTGCGCATGGAGGACGAGCTCCACAAGCGGGTCATCGGCCAGATCGACGCCGTCAAGGCGCTGTCGAAGGCGATCCGCCGTACGCGTGCCGGTCTGAAGGACCCGAAGCGTCCCGGTGGCTCGTTCATCTTCGCCGGCCCGTCCGGTGTCGGTAAGACCGAGCTGTCCAAGGCGCTCGCCGAGTTCCTCTTCGGCGACGAGGACGCGCTGATCTCCCTCGACATGTCGGAGTTCAGTGAGAAGCACACGGTGTCGCGGCTCTTCGGTTCGCCCCCCGGTTACGTGGGCTACGAAGAGGGCGGCCAGCTGACCGAGAAGGTGCGGCGCAAGCCGTTCTCGGTGGTCCTGTTCGACGAGGTCGAGAAGGCCCACCCGGACATCTTCAACAGCCTGCTGCAGATCCTGGAGGACGGTCGTCTGACCGACTCCCAGGGCCGGGTCGTGGACTTCAAGAACACGGTCATCATCATGACGACCAACCTCGGCACCCGGGACATCTCCAAGGGCTTCAACCTGGGCTTCGCGGCCACGGGCGACACGAAGTCCAACTACGAGCGCATGAAGAACAAGGTGTCGGACGAGCTCAAGCAGCACTTCCGGCCCGAGTTCCTCAACCGCGTCGACGACGTGGTCGTCTTCCCGCAGCTCACGCAGGAGGACATCCTGCGGATCGTCGACCTGATGGTCGGCAAGGTGGACGAGCGCCTCAAGGACCGGGACATGGGCATCGAGCTCTCCCAGTCGGCCAAGGAACTGCTGGCCAAGAAGGGTTACGACCCGGTGCTGGGCGCGCGTCCGCTGCGTCGCACGATCCAGCGCGAGATCGAGGACACCCTCTCCGAGAAGATCCTCTTCGGCGAGCTGCGTCCCGGTCACATCGTGGTCGTGGGCACCGAGGGCGAGGGCGAGACCAAGACCTTCACCTTCCGTGGTGAGGAGAAGTCGGCGCTCCCCGACGTCCCGCCGATCGAGCAGGCGGCCGGCGGAGCCGGTCCGAACCTGAGCAAGGAGGCGTAGCCCTTCGGGGTTCGCCGAATGAAGGGGCCGGTGCTTTTCGGAGCGCCGGCCCCTTCAGCGTTGTACGACGTCGAAGGCTGCGTCCGGGAAGAGAGCCGCGTACCGGTCGACGGAGAAGATCTTGCCCGGGGAGGTCTGGAGGGTCACTCGACGCAGTCCCGGCAGGCGGGAGGCCAGGACGGAGAGATCCTCGACGCCGTGCATCGCCGGGACCCGGAGAGTCTCGATCTGCGCCAGCTCGGGCATGGCCTCGACGGAGTCCGGGAAATTGGTGAGGATCGGCCCGTTGAGATGGAGGCTGGTCAGCTGCGGAAGCGCGGCGACGGCCCGCCAGTCAGCGGCGGTGAGCGGAGTCGACAGCGGGCCGAGGCTGAGCTCCGTGAGACTGGTCCAGTGAGCCAGCCCGCGCAGGCCCGTCCGGTCCGTGGTGTTCCGGCCCAGGAAGAGGTACTCCAGCGCGGCATCGACCGGCAGGACGTCTGTGAGGCTCTCGCCGGTGAGTTCCTGGGCCAGGGACAGACGCAGGAGCGAGCGCAGTGATCGGAGGCCGTCGAGGTCGGCGAGCGGTCCAACGGCGAGAGAGGCGAGCGGAAGATCTGCGAGCCGGCCCAGGCCATGTGCGGCCGGGCATGCGGTCAGCCACAGTCCGCGCAGCGAACTGAAAGGCAACAGGGTGCCCAGGTCGGTGAGCGCTCCGTTTTCACGTAGGTCAAGACGGGCCACGTTCTCGACCTCCCGGACGGCGGCCACAATCGCCCCGATCGGATGCCCGCCCCGGAAGACCAGGCCGTCCCAGGGCCGCATCAGTCCCAGGGCCGCCCGCTGCTCGGCGGATTCGCAGACGACGTTGAGTCCCGTACGATCCAGGTGCTCCAGCACCTCCGCCGCGTACTCCTCCGTGTCGAAACGGCCCCAGGTGCCGGCGAGTTGCCGCCGTACGTCGAGATCCGCGTGGTGGCGGAACCGGCGGAGCACCCCCAGTGCTCCCTCCGGTTCCTCTGTGCCGAGCACCGAGGCGGTGATCGTGACGCCCAGCGCTTCCTCGTTCGTCAGGCCCTCGGGTCCGGGCAGCAACTCCAGGACCAACGGTCCCGCCTCCGCCAGCACCTTCGCGTCCTCCGCGGACCGCGATGGAATCAGCGCCACCGCCCGCTGCTCCACCTCCGCCCTCACCCCCGGATCCACCGCGGCCGCGTGTTCCAGACACGCCAGCGCCAGCAGGATCAGCCGGGGTGCGTCGTGCGCCAGCAACTGCCTCAGCAGGGAAGCCCGTTCGCGTGGGCGGGCGTGTGCCACGGCCATGCGGATCACGTCCTCCCACTCGGTGTCGCCCGCGTGGCCGGCCAGGACATCCAGGTGGCCCTCCTCCATCGCGTACCGGGCGCCCAGGTAGTCCTGGAACGTACGGTGGACAAAGTCCACGGCTCCGTCGGCGGGTTGGCGGAGCAGCCCGCTGCGCAGCAGCAGGGCCCGCAACACGGTCGCCGCGTCTGCGGGCAGTGCGATCGACGGGAGGCACCGCTCCACGATCCCCTCGGCCGTCTCAACCCCCATCTCCGTACGGCCGCTCAGCACCAACGCATACGCCAATCGCTGCAGCAACTCCAGTTGCACCTCCTCGCCCAGCTCCACCTCGTCCACCGCTCCCATGCCCCGCTCCCGGTCGCGGCGGGCCAGCAGCATCGTGAGGGCGGCGTCGTACAGCTCCTTGCGGCCGGTGGGGAGGTAGCCCCGGCGCTCCCGGTGCAGGGCGCAGATCAGGCCGCACATCAGGGGGTTGGTGGCGAGGCGTGCCAGGTCGCGTTTGGTGCGGAGGGAGTCGAGGAGTGGGCCCTCGAAATCCGGGGCCTCGGCCGCCGTGTGCCAGCGGTGGACGAAGGTGGCCACGTCCGTGCGGCGCATGGGGGCGAGGGTCAGTTCGCGGAAGCCCTCCGGCGCGAGCCAGTCCGGGCGGACGGCGGCGGGGCGGGAGGTCAGGAGCCAGCGGTTGCCCGGGAAGGCGTGGATGAGGGAGAGGAGCCAGTCGCGGGTACGGTGGCGGTCGGTGGCGGGGATCTCGTCCAGGCCGTCGACGAGGACCAGGGCCCGGCCGGCGGTCAAGACCCGTTCGGCCCAGCCTTCGGGCGGGGAGTGTGGGCAGCCCACCGCGGTCAGGAAGTCCGCGGGGGACGGGAGTTGGCCGCCCCGGATCAGGGTGCGCAGCGGGAGGACGTACGGGATGTGCGCGCCTTCGCGTGCCGCCGTCACCGCCAGCCACTGGACCAGCGTCGTCTTGCCGGAGCCCGCGTCGCCGCGCAGCAGGGCGCGGTCGTGAGTGAGAAGGGCTTCCTCGGCGAGGAGCTGGAGGGTGACGGGGGGCGGGCCGGTGCCGTCCCCGGGGAGGCCGCGGTCGTCCGAGGCCGTCGCCTCCAGACTCAGATAGGCGACTTCCAGCGGCCAGCGGTCGGGGGAGTCCCTCAGGTCGATGCCGTAGATGGTGATGTGGTTGTGGCGTTCGGTGACGTAGGAGCGGTAGCGGCGCTCGAAGGCGGTGTCGCGGGAGTCGGGGCGGGGTGTGCGGGCGAGCAACTCGTCGATCTTGGCGATGAGTTCGGCCTGCGCCCGGGTCTGTTCCACCAGGGTGCGGGCTACAAAGGTGGAGCGACGGGTGAAGAACTCCAGGATCTGCAGGCAGGCCCACTCCGTCGCGGAGTCGAGGAAATAGCAGGCGTCGGAGGAGAGGCCGTCGGGCGGGGGCGCCTGCCGCCGCAGTTTCCCGGCCAGTTCGCGGTGGCCCAGCTGTACGGCTTGGACGTCGTCCATGTCCAGATCGCCGAGGGCGAGCAGTCTGCGGGCGAGGGCGTCGGCGACGGCGATCTGTTCCCTGGTGCGGAAGGGCGGTTCGCCCGGTGAGTCGACCGCCTGCCGGACCAGGTGTTCCGCGAGTCTGTGCACGTCCTTCTCGACCAGCGCCCGCTTCTCGCCCCTGAACGACACCAGGTCCTTGAGGCGGACGGGCCTGTCGACCAGGCCCGCGCCCGGACCGTCTGCCACGAACAGCTTCTTCAGCAGCGGCGAGATCAGGCTCGACGCCAGCTTGCCGCCCAGTACCGTCGGCTCCATCCGCCACCCCCGTGCGTTTGCGCGAACGGATGGAGCCTAGGGGGTGTCGTCTGGATCATGCCAGCGTCGCGGGCCCTGGCACGCACTCCCCCAGAGGGGGTGCCCCTGGAGGCGTTGTCGTCACTCCCCGACGTCCCCCAGTCTTCGGCCGGGGGTGCCCCCACCGCGTCGCCCGCCGCGGCAGCGGCTGATTGTCCACGCCTCCTCCGCCTTGCAGCTGCACGCACCAGACCCCGCTCGGCTCGGTCAAGAGGCACTGTTCCTCACTGCCGACCTGATCCAGACGACACCCCCCTAGCGGCGGATTACGACAGCTGGCCGTTGTAGTCCGGCAGTTTGAACGTCTTCTCCGCGCGGCCGCCCGAGAGGTCGGTGGCGCTGTTGCCGACGTTCGCGATGATCGTGTAGCCGTTGTTCTCGATGTCGACGCGCTGGGCGGTCTTGTAGGCGGCGACGTCCTTGAAGAGGTCGAGGAAGCCGCGGACGTACAGGCCGGAGACGTCGTAGCCGTCGTGTTCGAGGTTGTACTCGGTCGGCAGGTAGATGATGCCCGGGCGGGCCGTGACGAAGAACAGGGAGACGCCGTGCTCCTGGGCGTACTTGGCGACGTTCAGGACCGGCTTGTTGGCCGGCTGGGGGTAGCTGAAGCCGAAGTCGGTCTCCAGCGTGGTGTTGTCGACGTCGAAGACGATCGCCTGCCGCTCGCCCGGCTTGGCGGCGGCGATGCGCTCCTTCAGATAGGGCAGGGCCTGGTCCATCACGGACTGGCAGTCGTTCTGCCAGGTGGCGTAGTCGACCGTGGTGGAGCTGCTCTCCGTCGCGGCCTGGGCCGGCGCGGCCATCCCGGCGAGCGCGGCGACGGAGACGGCGGTGACGGACACGCGGCGGGTCCAGCTGCCTGTGGTCATCGGTTGGGGTCCTCTCACGTCCACGGCTGTGTCAGGGGCATGATGAGTGGAGGAGGTGGCGTGGAGGGAACCGTTGGATTACCGGCGGGTAGGTTGCGAGAGGTGTGGGTCACACGCCGGGGGGTGTGGATCTCGGTCGCCGGTGACATACCGCACGGGCGAAATGCCTGTTACTAGCCGAGGTAGTGGGGCCCGCAGTAGGCGAAAAGGGAATGTTTCGCCTGATGTGCCGGCGGGATACCGATGGCGGGACCGGATTGCCTGCTCAAGGCGACTCTGTCAAGAAAGAGTCAATTTCGCACAAAGGTACTAGGGGGTGCCGTAGATGCCAGGGTTTGGGGGGTGTGCGCCCTTCGGGTTACCAAGAGATGCCCCGTTCGGCGGCTGTCCGTTTCAGCCGGTGCCGGAGGCGAGTCCCCGTTGTCTACCCCACGAGGTTCCGATGTCCCTGCGCGCCGCTCTCCGTTCCCCCCGTACGTCCTCGCTCCGCAAGCGGGCCGCCGTTCTGGCCGCCGGCGTCGGGGTCACGGCCGTGGTCGGGTCCGGGGTCGCGTCGGCCGCCACCTCCAGCGCCGCCGCCTGGGTCGACCCGGTGAAGAAGTACACCCTCTCCGCGAGCTTCGCCCAGGCCGGCGGCCTGTGGACCGCCAAGCACAGCGGGCAGGACTTCGCCGTGCCGACCGGCACACAGGTCGTCGCCGCGCACGGCGGCACCGTCGTCAAGGCCGGCGGCAACGGCGCCGGTGACGGTCCCGCGTACGGCAACGCCATCGTCATCAAGCACGGCGGCAGCCAGTACTCGCAGTACGCGCATCTGTCGCGCGTCGACGTCAAGGTCGGGCAGATCGTCAAGACCGGTCAGGGCATCGGGCTGTCCGGCAGCACCGGCAACTCCACCGGGCCGCACCTGCACTTCGAGATCCGTACGACCCCGAACTACGGCACCGCCGTCGACCCGGTCGCCTTCCTCCGCACCAAGGGCGTGACCGTCTAGGCAGGGCGACCGGAACCCTGGTGGGCCTGGGTCACCAGGTCCAGGGCGACCTCCAGAACGGCTTCCTGCTTCTTCTGGGGGTCGCCTTCGATGTCCTGCATGACGAACATGCCCGCGTGCAGCGTGAACATCGCGCTGATGCAGCGGACCTGGTCGGTCAGGGGCGCGTCCGGGTCGATGATGATGTTCCGCAGGCCGCGCATCCGGTCCTTGAAGGTGTCACCGATCCGCAGCTCCCGCACGGTCGCCTGGTTCTCCTGCATGAAGCGGAACAGCGGCCCGGCGTCCGCGAGCGCCTGGCTGTAGCGCCGTACGATCTCCTGCTTGGTCTCCAGGGTGTGCGGCTGGCCCTTGCCCCACTCGATCAGGTCCTGGATCGGCTGTGTGAGGTCCTCGAAGACGCTGACCAGGATCTCTTCCTTGGTCTTGAAGTGGTAGTACAGGGCCGCCTTGGTCACGTCGAGGCGCTCGGCGATCTCCCGCAGGGAGGTCTTCTCGTAGCCCTGCTCGGCGAAGAGTTCGAGCGCCACGTCCTGGATGCGCTGGCGGGTGTTGCCCCGGCGCTGCTGCTTGGTGCCGTCCATGGTGACGCCCATCCTCTTACTCCTCGCGCTCCCGCGAAAACTCGTCCTGTCGGATACGGACGTCCGGTTCGGGAACTTACTTGACGACCGGCTAGTGACAGGTCTACTTTCCCAGTGTAATGAACTAGTCGGGCGACAAGTAAGTAGTTGTCGCCAGGGGGAGTGGGAGAGATGGCGGACACCCAGGCGGCCGGGACCGGCCAGAAATCACCGGGGGCACCGGACGCGGCGAACGCGCCGGGAAAACAGCCCAGGAGCGTGCGGGTCGTGATCCTCGCGCTCATGATCGCGATGATGCTCGCGATGCTCGACAACATGATCGTAGGTACGGCGATGCCGACGATCGTGGGTGAACTGGGCGGCCTGCAGCATCTGTCGTGGGTCGTGACCGCGTACACCCTCGCGACCGCGGCGGCCACCCCGCTCTGGGGCAAGCTCGGTGACATGTACGGGCGCAAGGGCGCCTTCATGACCTCCATAGTCATCTTCCTGATCGGCTCCGCGCTCAGCGGCATGGCCCAGAACATGGGCGAACTGATCGGGTTCCGGGCCGTTCAGGGGCTCGGTGCCGGTGGTCTGATGGTCGGCGTCATGGCGATCATCGGTGACCTCGTGCCGCCCCGTGAGCGCGGCAAGTACCAGGGCATGATGGCCGGCGTCATGGCGCTCGCGATGATCGGCGGCCCGCTCGTCGGCGGCACCATCACCGACAACTGGGGCTGGCGCTGGGCCTTCTACATCAACCTGCCGCTCGGCGTGGTGGCGCTGGCCGCCGTCAGTGCCGTACTGCACCTGCCCAGGAAGCGGAGCAAGGCGCGCATCGACTACCTCGGCGCCGCTCTGCTGACCCTCGGCATCACCTCGATCGTGCTGGTCACCACCTGGGGCGGTTCCCAGTACGCCTGGACGTCCGCGCGGATCATGGAACTGACCGCCATCGGCGTCGTCTCGCTGGTCGGGTTCGTCTTCTGGCAGACCAAGGCCGCCGAACCGGTTCTGCCGCTGCACATCTTCCGCAGCCGCAACTTCACCCTGATGTCGGTCATCGGCTTCATCGTGGGCTTCGTGATGTTCGGCGCCACGCTGTTCCTGCCGCTGTACCAGCAGTCCGTGCAGGGCGCGTCCGCGACCAACTCCGGTCTGCTGCTGCTTCCGATGCTCGGCGCGATGCTGGTGACCTCGATGGTCGCCGGGCGGGTCACCACCAGCACCGGCCGCTACAAGATCTTCCCGCTCGCGGGCGGTGTGCTGCTGACGGTCGGGCTGTACCTGCTGTCCACGATGGACACCGGCACCTCCCGGTTCACCTCCGGTGTGTACATGGCCGTCGTCGGCCTCGGCATGGGCTGCCTGATGCAGATCACCATGCTGGTCGCGCAGAACAGCGTGGAGATGAAGGACATGGGCGTCGCGTCCTCCTCGACCACGCTGTTCCGTACGCTCGGCTCCTCCTTCGGTGTCGCCATCATGGGCGCGATCTTCAACAACCGGGTCCAGGACGAGATGACCGTGCGGGCCGGCGCGCTGGGCTCGAAGGTCACCGAGCAGTCGGCCTCGCTGAACGCCGCGAGCCTGGCGAAACTGCCGGCCACGGTGCGGGAGGCGTACCAGCACGCGGTGTCGGCCGGCACCCACTCGGCGTTCCTGCTCGGTGCCGTGATCACCGTGGTGGTCGTGGTGGCGGCGGTGTTCGTGAAGGAGGTGCCGCTGCGGGGCGGACCCCAGAAGGTGAGCTCCGATGAGGCGGCGCCGCTGGCGGTGGTCGAGGCCGTCTGAGAAACGCGTGCGGGTGGTTCCGGGGACCGAGTCTCCGGAACCACCCGCTTTCGTTTGTTTCCTCGGCGTCGGCGTATGGACAGCCCGTCTCCTTGGCATCGGCGCATGCACAAACCGCGTCGGCTGCGGCTCGCCAAAGACGCGGTGGACCGGGACGTGGCCACGACCTGAGCCTCAGCGACTCACCTGCGTCGGACCCGGCAGCATCGGGTAGCTCCCTGTGGCCGTCGGCGCGTGCTCCGGCAGCCACAGCACCGCCACCGCGCCCTCCGCCGGGACGTGCTCGGGTGCGCCCGCCGACCGGACGTTGCGGAAGGTCAGGCGGGCGCCCAGCACCCGGGCCTGCCCGGCCGCGATGGTCAGGCCCAGTCCGTGCCCCTGCCCCGCGCGGTCCTCGCTGCCGGTGCGGAACCGGCTCGGACCCTCGGCGAGAAGCTTCTCGGGGAAGCCGGGGCCGTGGTCGCGGACCCGGATGACCCGGCCCTCGACGGTCACCTCGATGGGCGGCTTGCCGTGCCGGGCCGCGTTGGCGAGCAGGTTGAACAGCACCCGCTCCAGGCGGCGCGGGTCGGTGGTGACCTCCGACTCGTGCACCACCCGCACCTCGGTCGCCGGGTCCTTGGCGGCCACCCGCCGGGCGACGAACTCGCCCAGCATGATGTCCTGCAGTTCGGCCCGCTCCGAGGCGCTGTCGAGCCGGGCCACCTCCAGCACGTCCTCGACGAGGGTGCGCATCGCCTTGGCCCGGTCGAGGACCAGTTCGGTCGGCCGGCCGGGCGGAAGCAGTTCGGCCGCCGTGAGCAGTCCGGTCACCGGCGTACGCAGCTCGTGCGCGATGTCGGCCGTCACCCGCCGCTCGGCCTCCAGCCGCTGCTGCAACGCGTCCGCCATGGCGTCCACCGCGCGCGCCAGGTCGTCGGTCTCGTCCCGTACGACCCCGCCGATCGCCTCCCGCACCCGCACGGCAGGCTCGCCCTGGGCGACCTGGTTGGCCGCGGCCGCCGCCTTGCGCAGCCGGCGCGAGAGCTGCCCGCCGATCAGCACGCCGAGCGCGCTGCCACCGAGGACGACCGCGACGGAGCCGATGACGAGGGCCTGGTCGAGGTCCTTCAGCACTTTGCTGCTGCGGTTCGGGAAGGAGCCGTGCAGGGACAGCACGCGCCCGTCCTTGGCCTGTACCGCCGCCCAGATGTCCGGCGGGCCGCCTTGGTCGATGACATCGGTCGCCCGGCGGCCCGCTTCGACCCTCTCGCGCAGCCCCGCCGGCAGGTCGGGGTCGTTGAGTTTGACGTCGGGGAAGTTCGCCCGCCCGTACAGTTCATAGTTGCGCTGGGCGATCTGCAGCCGCTCGTTGGACAGGTCGCGCGCGTTGTCCAGCATCGAGACACGGGCGGCGTTGTGCACCACCAGGCTCAGTGCGATCGCGACGAGCGCCCCGACCAGCGCGATCGCCGCGCTCAGCTTCCACCGGAGCCCGGTGCGCAGCCTCGGACCTCGGTGCCGGATGGATCTGATGAGCCCCCGCATGGCCGCCCCGCTCAGGCCTTCAACTTGTAACCGAAACCGCGGACCGTCTCGATCCGGTCCTGGCCGATCTTCGTACGCAGCCGCTGCACATGGACGTCGACGACCCGGGTGTCCCCGCCCCAGCCGTAGTCCCAGACGCGTTCCAGCAGCTTGTCGCGGGAGAGTACGGTCCCCGGTGTCGAGGAGAACTCCAGGAGCAGCCGCATCTCGGTCGGGGTGAGCGCGACCGGCTGTCCGGCCCGGCGCACCTCCATGCCGTCGGTGTCGATCTCCAGTTCGCCGAAAGTCAGGGGGCCGCCGGTCACCGCGACCGCGTCCTCGTGCGGTCTGTCGGCGCCGCTCGCGTGCCCGAAGCGCCGCAGTACGGCGCGGATCCGGGCGACCAGCACCGCGCCGTCGAACGGCTTGGTGACATAGTCGTCGGCGCCCGCCTCCAGACCCAGCACCACGTCGATGGAGTCGGCGCGCGCCGAAAGCATGATCACCGGCACCGTGGACTCGTCGCGGATGCGCCGGCACAGGCTCACCCCGTCCAGGCCCGGCACCATCACGTCCAGCAGGGCGATGTCGGGCCGGTCCGCGCGGAACGCCTCCAGGCCCGACAGTCCGTCGGGCATGGCCGTGACCGCGAAGCCGTCCCGCTCCAGGGCGAGCTGGGTGGCCTCGCGGATGACATCGTCGTCCTCGACGAACAGGACGTGGGTCTGGTCTGCCATCCCGGCTCTTTCGTGTGGTCGGTGTGCGGTCACTTGGCGGGGGAGGGGAGCGGCGTGGCGTTGCCGCTGCCGGCCGCGTTGCCGTAGTCGGTGTGGTGGAAGTCCTCCTGGACGAAGCGCCTCGAGGCCCAGCCGTAGGTGATCACGTTCTCACCGGACGGGCTCGAGACCGGGTCGCCCTTCTCGTACACCTGTTTGGTCACGCTCAGATCGCCCCGGTCGATCTCCGCGTAGACCGGGGACTCCTCGGCCTTGAAGACATTCTTGTACGCGCCGCTCTCGTCGCGGTACACATACGCCCCCACCCCGACCGCGTCACCACAGGTCAGCACGTTCACGACGATGTCCTCGACCGGGCCGCCGGTCAGATCGCCGTAGGTCACGTCGACCGGGTACTCGTCGCCCGCGCACGGCTTCAGGTCCCGCTTCACCGTGGCGGAGACTGCCGGGTCGGCCTTCACCAGGGCGACCGCGTCGACCTTCGCATACGTCTGGGAGGGGTTGGGCGAGGGGGAGGCGGCGGCCGGGGCCTTTGCCGCCGAGTCGGCGTGCGCCGGGCCCTCGTCCCGGGCTCCGGTGCCGCCGGTGCCGCAGGCGGCGGCGAAAAGGCCGAGGGCGGCGAGCACGGCCGCCGCCGTGGTCACCGCCTGTGCACTCGCCGGGCCCCGGTTGGACCCTGTGCCGGTCAGGCCGCGCAACGCTCCCGCTCCTCACGCTCCAGCGCGCGTGCGTCGAGGTCGCGTGCCTCCAGCTCCTCGCGGAGCCGGGCGAGCGCCCGGTGCAGCGTGCTCTTGACCGTTCCGGCCGACATGCCGAGGGCGGCGGCCGTCTCCTCCGTGGACATCTGCTCCCAGTGTCGCAGCACGACGACACTGCGCTGCTTCGGTGCCAGAACCTTCATGATGTCCATGAGGAGTGCGCGATCCGCGTGCTGCTCCGTGGAGTCCTCCACACAGGCGTCGGGCAACTGCTCGGTGGGAACCTCCTCCAGCTTGCGGGCCCGCCACCACTCGGTCCGCGTGTTGATCATGACCCGGCGCAGATAGGCGTCCGCGAGCCGCTTGTCCTCGATGGTCTCCCAGCGGCCGTACGTCCGTACCAGCGCGGTCTGGAGCAGGTCCTGGGCGTCCGTCGGGTCCGGGACCAGCCGGCGGGCGCTGCGCAGCAGCGCGTCCTGCCGGGTGCGGACGTACTCCTCGAATCCGAGCACCTCGCCCTGCGCCATGATCAACCGCCTCCCGATCCCCGTTTTCCCCGGCCCTGTGCCTGAGTTCGTGCTGGCCCGCGGTCCTGGCGGGCACAGAAACGAAGCTACGGACCTGTTGTCACGGGGCTGTGCGGACCAGCCTGCGGCTAGCGATCGGCTGTCCGTCGGTTGTGTAACGGAAGTAGGTGCGGGGTAAGCGGGCGCAGTCTTATGACCGGTTATGCGGGGATTTGTCGTGCGGTCGGGGCCGTAACACAAGGCCTCCGCCTGTGATGTGGCTGTACGTCAGCCCAGCGGCAGCCGGTACAGACCGCCCGCGAGGGGCTCCACCAGCCCGTCCGAGACCAGCCCGTCCAGAGCGCGCGCCCGCTGCACCGGCTCGTGCCACACCCGGTCGAGCGCCGCCTGCGGCACGGGGGCGGGCGCCTCGCGCAGCACGGCCAGCAGCTTGCCGCGCACCTGCCGGTCGGTACCGGCGTACGTCTGCCCGCGCCGGGGCGGCCCCTCGTGCTCCGGCTTGCCGGCCAGCCGCCAGGCGCACGCCCCGGCGATCGGGCACCGCAGACACGTCTCGTTCTTCGCCGTGCACACCAGCGCACCGAGCTCCATGGAGGCGGCGGCCCAGCGGGCGGCGGTCCTCTCGTCCGCGGGCAGCAACTCGCGGGCGAGCCTGCGCTCGGCGGCGGTGGTGGCGTTGGGCGGGTACTGCACACCGGTCACGGCCCGCGCGAGCACCCGCCGCACATTGGTGTCGAGCACGGCGTGCCGCTGCCCGTACGCGAAGGAGGCGACGGCCGCGGCGGTGTACTCACCGATGCCCGGCAGCGCGAGCAGTTGTGCGTGATCCGTCGGTACGTCGCCGTCGTGCCGTTCCGTTATGGCGACGGCGGCGCCGTGCAGCCGCAGGGCGCGGCGCGGGTAGCCGAGCCGGCCCCAGGCACGGACCGCCTCGCCGGGCGCCTCCGCGGCGAGGTCGGCGGGGCGCGGCCAGCGGGCCAGCCACTGCTCGTAGACGGGCAGCACCCGGCTGACCGGGGTCTGCTGCAACATGAACTCACTGACCATCACACCCCACGGGCCCGCCTCCGGGCGGCGCCAGGGGAGGTCACGGGCGTGGGCTTCGAACCAGTCGATCACGGGGGTGTGGAGCTTCTCAGTCATGGCCCTTCCGATCCTGCCACGTCCGGCCACGGCTGGGTTGGACGTGGTTCGTGGCGAGGCCGGGGCGGCCGCCGGTCCAGGGTCTGGCGGTCGGGTCTGTCGGTCGGGTCCTCGTTCGGGTTTGTCCTTCCGGCCTGTTCTCCGCGCCTGCCACGTGAAGAGGAGTTGTGCCGAAGGGAGTTGCCGAAATGATGATCCGGAAAAGTTGAGGTTTGGGCGGCGGGTGGGGCGAGGAAGTGCACAGATCTCTCGTACAGTTTGCGCCGTGGGATCTCTGCGCAATCCGGTCGGGCCGCTTCCCTCCTCCATCTACTGGCGACGGAGGGTCGTCATGCTGTCGGTGGTCGTCGTCCTGGCGCTGCTGATCGCGTGGATCGTGACGTCCAGCGGCGGGGGCGGCAACAAGAACGCCGACGGGTCGAACGGCAAGAATCCCGCGTCCACGATCACGCCGGGGCCGTCCGGCAGCGGGCCGGCGATCAGCCAGGCGCCGGGCGGGCGGGACGAGTCGAGCGGGGGCGGCGGCGCGTCATCCAGCCCCGGCTCCGGTTCGAGTGCCAGTTCCGGTTCCGGCGACGGGAGTTCGCGTGGGTCGGGGGGCGGCTCGTCGTCCGGTTCCGCCGGTTCCTCGGGTTCCTCGTCGGGCTCGGGGGATGTCATCTCGGGTTCCGGCGGTACGGTCGCCTCGCTGCCGGGGACTTCTACCCTCCCCAACTGCTCCGCCGCGGCTGTGTCGTTGAGCCTGAAGAGCCTGCGCAACTCCTACTCGCCCGAGCAGACGCCGAGCTTTGAACTCACGGCGAAGAACACGTCGTCCAGCGACTGCAAGGTCGATCTCGGCCCGAAGAACGCGGTGTTGACGATCACGCCGGCCAGTGCGGACAACAGCTACTGGTCGTCGGCGGACTGCCCGAAGACGGCGGGGAGCCTGTGGTACCGGGTGCCTGCGGGAAGCAGCATCACGTACACCCTGAAGTGGGACCGCAAGCCGAGCGCCCCGCAGTGCGCGACGCCTTCGGCGGGGTCGGCCGGGGCAGGCACGTACTTGCTGGAGGCCCAGGCACCGGGGTTCGCCAAGGCGCAGGCGTCCTTTGTACTGGCGGCGGATTAGTGTGGAGCCGGGTGGGGTCGCTTGCCGGCGCTCGCCGGGTGCGGCCCGCGCCCACCCGTGCCCCCCAGCGGCACGACTGCCCGCAGGCTGGGTCAGCTGACAAGGCGCCTGCGCTGAAGCGCCCCTTCTGGGGCGCGGGGGTGTAGGTAGCAATGTGCGCCTCCGCCGCGGGGCGGCGAGAGCCCCCACGGGTCCGCGGTCGAGTAGCTGGCACGCGCGTGGGGTCGCTTGCCTACGCTTGCCGGGTGCCGCCTGCGCCCACCCGTGCCGCCCCAGCGGGGACGACTGCCCGCAGCTGAAGCGCCCCTTCAGGGGCGGGGGGAACTGCGCGACCAGCCCCCACCGGCCCGCGGACGCATAGCACCGGCCCGCGGTCGAAATGTCTGCCACCAGCGGAGCTACACGTACCGTTCGAGGATCGACGACTCCGCCAACCTCGACAGGCCCTCCCGGACACTTCGCGCCCGGGCCTCGCCCACCCCGTCCACGGTCTGCAGGTCGTCGACGCTCGCGGCGAGCAGCTTCTGCAGGCCCCCGAAATGCTCCACCAGCCGGTCGATGATCGCCCCCGGCAGTCGCGGAACCTTCGCCAGCAGCCGGAAGCCGCGCGGTGACACCGCCGAGTCCAGAGCCTCCGGCGAACCCGTGTAACCCAGCGCCCGTGCCACCGTCGGCAGCTCCAGCAGCTCCGCGTGGCTGAGGGCGTCCAGCTCGGAGAGCGCCTCGTCGACCGTGCGGGAGCGCTTTGCCGTGGGCTCGGGGACGTAGTCCCGGACCACCAGCTCGCGCTCGGGTTCCACACCGGCGATCAGTTCGTCCAGCTGGAGTGCGAGAAGCCGCCCGTCGGTGCCCAGTTCGACGACGTACTCGGCGATCTCCGTGGCGATACGGCGGACCATCTCCAGCCGCTGGGCGACGGCCGAGACATCGCGGACCGTCACCAGGTCCTCGATCTCCAGCGCCGACAACGTTCCCGCGACCTCATCCAGGCGGAGCTTGTACCGCTCCAGCGTGGCCAGCGCCTGGTTCGCACGGGAGAGGATCGCCGCCGAGTCCTCCAGGACGCGTCGCTGCCCGTCGACGTAGAGCGCGATCAGCCGCATCGACTGGGAGACCGAGACCACCGGGAAGCCGACCTGTTTGGAGATCCGGTCCGCCGTGCGGTGCCGCGTGCCCGTCTCCTCCGTCGGGATCGTCGCGTCGGGCACGAACTGGACGCCGGCCCGCAGGATCTTCGACAGGTCGGAGGAGATCACGATGCCGCCGTCGAGCTTGCACAGCTCGCGCAGCCGGGTCGCCGTGAACTCGACATCCAGGACGAAGCCGCCCGTGCACATCGTCTCGACCGTCTTGTCGAAGCCGAGGACGATGAGCCCGCCGGTGTTGCCGCGGAGGACCCGCTCCAGGCCGTCGCGCAGGGACGTGCCCGGAGCCACAGCGCTCAGCGAGGCGCGCATCAGGCCATCGGAACCGGCACTCCCACCCGACTTTCCGGGAGCCGCTGCCCGGTCGTTGGCTGCCACTGCACTCCTCCGGTCGCAGGTTCTGAGGCGCTCCCGCACCCGCACTCGGTTCGTACGGACGGGCGAGACCAGGGCAAAGTCTACCGGCGCTGCTCCGCCTCCTGGGGGGCCTCTCGGCGACGGGAGCGCGGCAGCACCCGCAGCGCCTCCCCCATGTCGGCGACTTCCAGGACCTTCATGCCCGCCGGGACCTTGCCGGGATCACCCGGCACGAGCGCGTGCGTGAAGCCCAGACGGTGCGCCTCCGTGAGCCTGCGCTGGACGCCGGTGACCCGTCTGACCTCGCCCGCGAGGCCGACCTCGCCGATGGCCACCAGGTTCTTGGGGAGCGGGGTGTCGCTCGCGGCGGAGGCCAGGGCGAGGGCGATGGCAAGGTCGGCCGCGGGCTCGGAGAGCTTCACGCCGCCGACCGTCGCGGAGTAGATGTCCCGCTTGCCGAGCGCGCTGATCCGCCCGCGCTGCTCCAGCACCGCCAGCATCATGGAGACCCGGGAGGTCTCCAGCCCCGAGGTGGTGCGGCGCGGGGAGGGGATCTGGGAGTCCACCGTCAGCGCCTGGACCTCGGCGACCAGCGGGCGGCGGCCCTCCAGGGTGACGGTCAGACAGGTACCCGGGACCGGTTCGACGCGTCGTGTCAGGAAAAGTCCGCTCGGGTCGGCGAGGCCCGTGATGCCCTCGTCGTGCAGTTCGAAGCAGCCGACCTCGTCCGTGGCGCCGTAGCGGTTCTTGACCCCTCGGACGAGACGCAGGCGCGCGTGCCGGTCGCCCTCGAAGCTCAGCACGACGTCCACGAGGTGTTCCAGGAGGCGCGGACCGGCGATCGCGCCGTCCTTGGTGACGTGGCCCACCAGGAGGGTCGACATCCCCCGCTCCTTGGAGGCGCGGATGAGCGCCCCGGCCACCTCCCGCACCTGGGCCATACCGCCCGGCGCGCCGTCGATCTCGGGGGACGCGACCGTCTGTACGGAGTCCAGGATCAGCAGCGACGGCTTCACCGCGTCCAAGTGGCCGAGAACGGCGGCCAGATCGGTCTCGGCGGCGAGATAGAGATGGTCGTCGATGGCGCCGATGCGGTCGGCGCGCAGCCGGACCTGGCTCGCGGACTCCTCGCCGGTGACATAGAGCGTGCGGTGCTCGTCGCTCGCCGCTTTGGCCGCCACGTCCAGGAGGAGGGTGGACTTGCCGACGCCGGGCTCGCCGGCCAGGAGGACGACCGCGCCGGGGACCAGGCCGCCGCCGAGGACCCGGTCCAGCTCGGGCACGCCGGTCGTCCGCGCGGTGGCCTGGCGGCCGTCGACCTGGCCGATGGGCACCGCGGAGGTGGTGACACGGCCGGGTGTCGTCGTACGGACCGCGGGTGTGCCGTACTCCTCGACCGTCCCCCAGGCCTGGCACTCGGGGCAGCGACCGAGCCACTTGGCCGTCTGCCAGCCGCACTCGGTGCAGCGGTAGGACGGACGGTCCTTCGAGGTCTTGGTACGGGCAGCCATGCGGAAACCGTAGCCCCCGCCACTGACAGCGGGGCCACGGTGGCCTCTGTGACTGATGTGGGTGGACGGATCTTGGCCATGCCCCGTCAGGAACGAGCCACTGAATTTCGGGTTCCTGTCCCCTTATGAGGGATCGTTTCACCCGTACGGATTAAAAGTGCTCAAGGCGCAAGAAGGGGCCATACGCCGCCGCCTACGGTCGCACGGGTGATGAGCAGCAGTCCGGAGACCTCGACCCGCATGACCGGCGCACACCGGGCGCACCGAGGGGTGCGTACGGCGCGCGATCGTACGGCGGCGCGCGCGCTGGCGCAGCGACCGCCGGCGCGCTACGAGCCCTACCTCGACGGGCTGTTCACGTACTGCCTGTCGGTGCTGTGCGACCACGACGCGGCCACCGCCGCCCTCGGGGAGGTCCTCGCCCTCGCCGAGCGGCGCGGCCAGCGCGTCCCGGAGGCCGGGGACTGCAGGGCCTGGCTGTACGCGCTGGCCCGCTGGGCCTGTCTGCGCGGGCTGGCCGAGGCCAAGCAGAAACGTCAGGCCACCCATGCGGCGGGGCGGCACATCGCCCCCGAACCGCTGGCCGCCGCCGAGGCAGAGGAGCAGCGGCACCGTGAACTCGCCCTGCTCGCCTGGCCCGAGGCCGCCGGCACCACCCCGGAGCAGCGCGAGGCGCTCGAACTCGCCGTACGCCACCACCTCGCCGCCCACGAGGTCGCCGCCGTCCTCGGCATGGACCTGGCCGGCGCCCGCGAGCTGCTCGCCTCCGCCGCCTGCGAGGTGGAACGCACCCGCGCGGCGCTCGCCGTCGTCGAGACCGGCGGCTGCCCCAGCGTGTCCCACCTCACCGGCGACAGCCAGCTGGTGCTCAGCAGCGCCCTGCGCCGCGAGCTGGTCCGGCACGTCGACGACTGCCCGCGCTGCCGCCGCACCGCCGAACGCGCGGCTCCCGGGCGGTGGCCCGGCGCGATGACCACACCCGCCGAACTGCCCGTCCTGGAGGCGCCCCGCGCGGCCCTGCACGTGGCCATGGCGCACCCGCCACGCGCGCGTGGCGCCGCCGTTCCGCGCTTCGACCGGCGCGGATTCCCGATGGACCCCAAGGACCGGGCGGCCCGCCGCGACCGGCTACGCGCGCGTGCCGTCACGACGACCGTCGTCGCCACGGTGGTGGCCGCGCCGGTGCTGGCCCTGTGGGCCGCGTACCGGGGCTCGCCCGGGGAGGGCCACGAGGGGCCGTCCGCGACCGCGCGGGAGGCCTCCGGCCCCGACGCGCTGGGCGGCGACGTGGCCGGGGGCTACGAGAACGCCGGGAACGCCAGCACCAGACCCGGGCCACGGATCGGGAAGGACGGCAAGGCCGACGTCTCGGTGGAGGTGGTCAGCGTCGCGGGCGGCGACCGGAAGAAGGCCGGTGCGGGGCACCTCGCGGTGACGGCCTCGAACGACGGCGACACGACGCTGATCACGCTCGCCGCGACCGGGGACTCGGCGGTGCGGTGGTCGGTGTCCACCTCGGCGGGGTGGCTGTACTTCTCGCGGCCTTCGGGAACGCTGCGGCCGGGCGAGTCGTTCACGATCAAGGTGTACGTCGATCATCTGCGGGAGCCGGCCGGTTACTGGAGCGCGCGGGTGGCGGTGGCGCCGGCGGGGGCCGTGGTGTCGATCTACGGGTACGGGATGGCTCCGCCGACCAGCAGGGGACCGAAGCCGACCCCTCCGGGGACGCCGGCGCCGACGGCGACCGGGTCGCCGTCCGGCGAGCCGACACCGACGGCTCCGCCGAGCGAGCCGACGCCCACGCCGACGCCCACCGAATCGGACACCGCCAGTCCGACGGATTCGGCTTCACCGACGGAGAGCGAGAGCGCGAGTTCGTCGGCGAGTCCTTGAGTGGTGGGCTGGGGTGTGCCGGCGGGTGCGCGTCCGTGTCGGAGGGTGCGCGTCCGCGGTGGCTGGTCGCGCCCACGCGGCGGAGCCGCATACCGATACGGCTCGCTACCGATGCGGCTCGCGCCCCTTGCGGTGCGCCTCAGCGGGCGTCAGTGCGCCGGGTCCGCAGGATCCGCCGGATGCGGTGCCAGCAGCGGAAGCTGCGAAGCCAGCCGCTCCTCGCACAGCTCCACCAGGCGGTCGTAGCCGGCCTTGCCCATCAGTTCCGTCAGTTCCGGCCGGTAGGAGACGTACACCGGGTCGCTCGCGCCGTGTGCCGACGTCGCCGAGGTGCACCACCAGTGCAGGTCGTGGCCGCCCGGGCCCCAGCCCCTGCGGTCGTACTCGCCGATAGAGACTTGGAGGACGCGTGTGTCGTCGGGGCGGTCGATCCAGTCGTAGGTGCGGCGGATCGGGAGCTGCCAGCAGACGTCCGGCTTGGTCTCCAGCGGCTCGCGGCCCTCCCGCAGCGCCAGGATGTGCAGCGAGCAGCCCGCGCCGCCCGCGAAACCGGGGCGGTTCTGGAAGACGCACGAGCCGTTGTACGGCCGGGTCTGCCGGGAGCCCTCGTCGTCCTCCGAGACCCAGCCGTTCCGCATGCCCTCGTCGTGGTGCTGCCAGATCTCCGGCGTGAGCCTCGCCACATGCTGGGCGACCCGCTTCTCGTCGTCCTCATCGGAGAAGTGCGCGCCCAGCGTGCAGCAGCCGTCGGCCGCGTGACCCGCCTGGATGCCCTGGCAGCCGCTGCCGAAGATGCAGTTCCAACGGGAGGTCAGCCATGTCAGGTCACAGCGGAACACCTGCTCGTCGTCCGCCGGATCCGGGAACTCCACCCATGCTCGCGCGAAGTCGAGGCCCTTCTCGTCCGCTGCCGGGGCCGGCTGTGACGTCCTCGACTTCTTCGGTGGTTTCACCCGAGAAGAACCGTCGGCGGATTTGGCGCCCTTGTGGTCCTTCGTCTTTTTCGTCTTTGGCACCCGTACAGGGTAAGTCGCGCAAGGCGGCTTCGGGGACGGCTCCGGCGGCGGGTCACCGACCGGCTGGCAGTAGCGTTCCGTACATGAGACTCGGTGTCCTCGACGTGGGATCCAACACGGTGCATCTGCTGGTGGTGGATGCGCACCCCGGCGCACGCCCGCTGCCCGCGCACTCGCACAAGGCGGAATTGCGCCTTGCACAACTCCTCGACGGCAACGGCGCCATCGGACCCGACGGGGTCGAGAAACTGATCGGTGTCATCCATGAGGCCCTGCAGGCCGCGGAGGACAAGGGCGTCGAGGATCTGCTGCCGTTCGCCACCTCCGCCGTGCGCGAGGCCAGCAACGCCGATGACGTCCTCGCGCGCGTGAAGGCCGAGACCGGCGTCGAGCTCCAGGTCCTCACCGGCGCCGAGGAGGCCCGGCTGACCTTTCTCGCCGTACGCCGCTGGTTCGGCTGGTCCGCCGGAAAGCTGCTGCTCCTGGACATCGGGGGCGGCTCCCTGGAGATCGCGTACGGCATCGACGAGGAGCCGGACACCGCGGTCTCGCTGCCGCTCGGCGCCGGCCGGCTCACCGCCGGCTGGCTCCCCGGCGACCCGCCGGCCCCGGACGACATACGGGCGTTGCGCCGCCACGTACGTGCCGAGATCGCGCGTACGGTCGGCGAGTTCAGCCGCTTCGGCGCCCCCGACCACGTGGTCGCCACGTCCAAGACCTTCAAGCAGCTGGCCCGTATAGCCGGCGCGGCCCGCTCCGCCGAGGGCCTCTACGTGCAGCGCGAACTCAGGCGGAGCTCCCTGGAGACCTGGGTCCCGAGGCTGGCGGCCATGAACACGGCCGAGCGCAGCGCACTCCCCGGAGTCTCCGACGGCCGGGCGGGCCAGCTGGTGGCGGGCGCGCTGGTGGCGGAGGCGGCGATGGACCTTTTCGGGGTGGACACGGTGGAGGTCTGCCCCTGGGCCCTGAGGGAAGGCGTGATCCTGCGGCGCCTTGATCACATGGGTTCGGTGTAAGCGCCCCGACGGGCTCGACGGGCTCGACGGGCTCGACGGGCTCGACGGGCTCGACGGGCTCGACGGGCACGACAGGCTCGACGGGCTCCACGGGCTCCACGGGCTCCACGGGCTCGACAGGCCCCGAACAGGGACGCGGGCCGCGTTTGACACGCGGCCCCCGCGGCGCGGACAACCACCCCGGCGCCGCACTCGCGAACGCACCGCGACCCGCAACGGCGGGCAGACGCCCGGCCCCACCCCGACGCGACGATCGTCACACCGGCGAAGAGGCACACCGCTCCCACCCGACCCCACCCCGTAACCTGTCCCTCGTGGCAAACCCAAGGGACGTCGTCCGCATCCCGGATGCGAAGGTCGCGCTCTCCACGGCCTCCGTGTATCCGGAGTCGACGGCGACGGCCTTCGAGATCGCCGCGCGCCTCGGCTACGACGGAGTCGAGGTCATGGTCTGGACCGACCCGGTCAGCCAGGACATCGAGGCCCTGCGCAGGCTGAGCGACTACCACCGCATCCCGATCCTCGCCGTCCACGCCCCCTGCCTGCTGATCACCCAGCGGGTCTGGTCCACCGACCCCTGGGTCAAGCTCCAGCGGGCCCGGGCCGCCGCCGAGAAGCTGGGCGCGAGCGCGGTCGTCGTGCACCCGCCGTTCCGCTGGCAGCGCCAGTACGCCCGCGACTTCGTCGACGGGATCTGGCGCATGGCGAACGAGACGGACGTCCGCTTCGCGGTGGAGAACATGTACCCCTGGCGCTATCGCGACCGCGAGATGCTGGCGTACGCCCCTGACTGGGACGTCACCAAGGAGGACTACCGGCACTTCACGATCGACCTCAGCCATGCCGCGACGTCCCGCACGGACGCGCTCGCCATGCTCGACCGGATGGGCGGCCGACTCGGCCATGTCCATCTCGCCGACGGCCGCGGCTCCGCCAAGGACGAGCACCTGGTGCCCGGCCGCGGCACCCAGCCCTGCGCCGAACTCCTGGAGCGCCTCGCGTTCACCGGCTTCGACGGGCATGTCGTCATCGAGGTCAACACCCGGCGCGCGATGTCCGGCGCGGAGCGCGAGGCCGACCTCGCGGAGGCCCTGGCCTTCACCCGCCTGCATCTGGCCTCGGCGGTGAAGGTGCCCCGCCGATGACCGGCACCGCCGGCCCGCGGCGCCGGGCGGACGCGGAAGACGGCACCGCCGCCCGCCGCCGCGGTCGTCCCCCGCGTACCGAGTCGGCGGACACCCGGGACCGTATCCTCGTCGCCGCTCGCGAGGAGTTCTCCGAACGCGGGTACGACAAGACGTCCGTCCGCGGGATCGCCAAGGCCGCCGGTGTCGACTCGGCCCTCGTCCACCACTACTTCGGCACCAAGGAGCAGGTCTTCGAGGCCTCCATCTCGGTCGCCTTCGCCCCCGCGCTCAACGCGCCCGTCGCGATCGCCGACGGCCCGGTGGACCGCGTCGGTGAGCGCCTGACCCGCTTCATCTTCGGCATCTGGGAGAACCCCACCACCCGTACGCCGCTGCTGGCGATCCTGCGCTCGGCCGTCAACAACGACACGGCCGCCGCCGTCTTCCGCCGTCTGATCGCCTCCCAGCTGCTGCGCCGTATCGCCGACCAGCTGGATCTCCCGGACGGGGAGCTGCGCGCCGAGCTGGCGGCCGCGCAGCTGGTGGGGTGCGCGATGCTGCGGTACGTGGTCAAGGTGGAGCCGCTGGCGTCGGCGGACCTGGAGCAGATCGTGGCGCGGGTGGCTCCGGTGGTGCAAGGGCATCTGACCGGCCCGTAAGCCCTACGCGACGAGACACCCGTCCCGTATTGCGGACACCCTGTCCCGAGGCCTGAACAACGGGCGTACGCTCGTTAGCAGCCCTATCTGCCTGAAGGAGCGAGCGACGATGCCCGAGCTGAGGTCCCGCACAGTCACCCACGGCCGCAACATGGCGGGCGCCCGCGCCCTTATGCGCGCCTCCGGTGTACCGGGTGCGGACATCGGCCGCAAGCCGATCATCGCGGTCGCCAACAGCTTCACCGAGTTCGTGCCGGGGCACACCCACCTCCAGCCGGTCGGCCGGATCGTCTCCGAGGCGATCAAGGAGGCGGGGGGCATCCCGCGCGAGTTCAACACGATCGCCGTGGACGACGGCATCGCGATGGGCCACGGCGGCATGCTGTACTCCCTCCCGTCCCGCGACCTGATCGCGGACTCGGTCGAGTACATGGTCGAGGCGCACTGCGCCGACGCCCTGGTCTGCATCTCCAACTGCGACAAGATCACCCCGGGCATGCTGATGGCCGCCCTGCGGCTCAACATCCCGACCGTCTTCGTCTCCGGCGGCCCCATGGAGGCCGGCCGCGCCACCCTCGTCGACGGCACGGTCCGCACCCTCGACCTGATCGACGCGATGGTCGACGCGGCCAACGAGAACATCTCCGACGAGGACGTCCTCAAGATCGAGGAAAACGCCTGTCCCACCTGCGGCTCCTGCTCCGGCATGTTCACCGCCAACTCGATGAACTGCCTGACCGAGGCGATCGGTCTCTCCCTCCCCGGCAACGGCTCGGTCCTGGCCACCCACACGGCCCGTAAGCAGCTGTACGTCGACGCGGCCCGCACGGTCATGGACCTCACCCGCCGCTACTACGAGCAGGACGACGACACGGTCCTGCCCCTCAACATCGCGACCTTCGCCGCGTTCGAGAACGCGATGGCCCTGGACATCGCGATGGGCGGCTCCACCAACACGATCCTGCACCTGCTGGCCGCCGCCCAGGAGGCGGGCGTCCCCTTCGGCCTTCCGGAGATCGACACGGTGTCCCGCCGGGTCCCCTGCCTGGCCAAGGTGGCCCCGAACGTCGCGAAGACCCGCACGTACTACATGGAGGACGTGCACCGGGCCGGCGGGATCCCCGCCCTCCTCGGCGAGCTGCACCGGGGCGGTCTCCTCAACGAGGACGTCCACGCGGTCCACAGCCCGTCCCTGTCGGACTGGCTGAAGACCTGGGACGTGCGCGGCGGTTCCCCGTCCCCGGAGGCGGTCGAACTGTGGCACGCGGCCCCGGGCTGCGTCCGCTCCGCCGAGGCCTTCTCCCAGTCCGAGCGCTGGGAGGCCCTGGACGAGGACGCGGCGGAGGGCTGCATCCGCAGCGTCGAGCACGCGTACTCCAAGGACGGCGGCCTCGCGGTGCTCAAGGGCAACCTCGCCGTCGACGGCTGTGTGGTGAAGACGGCCGGCGTCGACGAGTCGATCTGGACCTTCGAGGGCCCGGCGGTCGTCTGCGAGTCGCAGGAAGAGGCCGTGGAGAAGATCCTCAACAAGCAGGTCACGGACGGCGACGTGGTGGTCATCCGCTACGAGGGCCCCAAGGGCGGCCCCGGTATGCAGGAGATGCTCTACCCGACGTCCTTCCTCAAGGGCCGCGGCCTCGGCAAGACCTGCGCGCTGATCACGGACGGCCGCTTCTCCGGCGGCACGTCGGGTCTGTCGATCGGACACGCCTCCCCCGAGGCGGCCTCCGGCGGGACGATCGCGCTCGTCGAGAACGGCGACCGCATCCGCATCGACATCCCGAACCGCACGATCGAGCTCGTCGTCGACGACGCCGAGCTGGCCCGCCGCGAGCAGGCCCTGAACGGCGTGTACGCCCCGAAGAACCGCGACCGCAAGGTCTCGGCGGCCCTGCGGGCCTACGCGGCGATGGCCACCAGCGCCGACAGGGGCGCGGTGCGCGACGTGACGAAGCTGGGCTGAGACCGCCGCAGCACTTTGAGGGGCCGCCTCCGTCGGGGGCGGCCCCTTCGTCCGTCACCAGCCGCCCGGATCCTCCGCGTCCACGGCGAAGACGGTGCCATCGGGGGCGGTGGCGTAGATGTGGGAGCCGAGGATCATGGGGGCGGGCACCGAGGTGGCGACCCCGCCCGACGCCGATCCGAAGCGGGGCGAGGTCTGTCCGGCGACCGTTCCGCTGTGCGCGTCGACGGCTATGAGCCGTCCATCGGCAGCCGAGAAGTACACGTGCCGGTCGTCGGCGACGGGTTCCGAGCCCCGGCTCACCGAAGTCTCCGTATGCCATGTCCGCTTGCCCGCCTCCATGTCGACGGCGTCCAGCGAGCCGGTGGCGGCCAGCACATAGACCACGCCGTTGTGCACCCCGGCCTGCGCGTCCTGACGCCGTACGGGCAGCTCGACCCGGCGAGTGGCCCCGGACTCCGGGGTGTAGCGGACCACGGCACCGGTGTCGCCGTACACCGGATCGGCGGCCAGCAGAAAGACCGCCCCGTCCTGTGCGCCGACCGGCTTCAGCAGGCCCTGCAGCCGCATGTCCCTCCGTACGTCTCCGGTGGCCGGGTCCACGGCTGTGACCTCCGTGCCGGCTCCGTCCGTGGACGGCCGGGTCACATACGCCGAGGTCGGGTCCGAGGGGAAGAAGTCGATCCGCGGTGTGTCGCGACCCTCAGTCGGACGGCTCCACTTGGCGGCGCCGGTCGCACTGTCCACCCCGGTGACCGTGCCGTCCGCGCGCGAGAGCAGCAGCATGTCGCCGGCGTACTTCATCCCCTTGTTCTCGGGCAGATCCCGCTGCCAGCGGCTCCTGCCCGAGTCCGGATCGAGCGCCGTCACGTGCCGGGCCTCGTCCGTGACGAGCTGGACGAGGCCGCCGGAGAGGACCGGGGGCCTGTTCCAGTGGGCGTTCGCGACGGAGTGCCGCCAGAGCACGACACCCGTCACCGGGTTCAGGGCGAACGCCACCGACGCCTCCGTGCAGAACAACATCCCGTCGCCGGTGGCGCATTGGGGCGTGACCGCGCCTTCACTGACGGGGTTCGCCTGCCACGCGGAGAACGCGGCGGCCGTCGTCCTCGGGTTGCTCTTGTGCGGCTGTGAGCTGTACCCGGCCGTCCACTGGACCAAGGCCGCGACCGCGCCGAGCGCGAGTACGACAGCACCCGTGGCCATGCCGACTCGTCTGCCGAGACGTGTCCTGCGCGGTTGCCGCGGCGCCTCGACCTTCGGCGGCTCCGGCATCGCCGTGTCACTGCTCTCACCCGTGTCACTGGCCCGCTGCGCCGGTATGAACGCCTGTGTGTCGTACGACGCCGCCAGCGACCGCAGCTCCCGCATCAGTTCGTCGGGCGTCGGCCGGTCCTCGGGCTCCTTGGCGAGACAGCGCAGCACCAGCGGAGCGAGTTCCTCCGGTACGCCGGTGAGGTCGGGCTCGTCATGCACGACCTGGTAGGCGACGACGTACGGGCTGTCGGAGTCGAACGGCCCCCGCCCGGTGGCCGCATGCACCAGCACCGACCCGAGCGCGAAGATGTCGGCGGCGAACCCGACTTCACGCGGCCGCCGGAACTGCTCGGGCGCCATGAACGGCGGCGTACCGATCAACTTCCCGGTCTCGGTCCGCAGTTCACTGTCCTTTGGCCGGGAAATACCGAAGTCGATGACCTTCGGACCGTCCTCGGCGAGCAGCACATTGCTCGGCTTCAGATCCCGGTGCACCACCCCGACCCGGTGAATATCGCGCAACGCCTCCGCGAGTCCCGTCATCAGCCGGCGCAACTGGGCAGGGGGCATGGACCCGTTCCGCTTCACGTGCTCGGAGAGGGTCGGGCCGGGGATGAAGAGCGTGGCCATCCAGGGCCGTTCGGCCTCGGGATCGGCGTCCACGACGGGGGCGGTGAAGGCGCCGCTGACCTTGCGCGCCGCGGCCACCTCCTGCCGGAAACGCCCCCTGAACTCACGGTCCTTGGCGAACTCCGCGTGTACGACCTTCACGGCGAGCTTCAGCCCGGAGGTACTGCGGGCCAGGTGCACCACACCCATACCACCCGAGCCCAGGTAGGACTCCAGGCGGTAGTGCCCGGCGTACTCGGGAAGTTCCGCTTCCGCGCCCGCTCCGGTGTTGCGCTGTGGCGTCATGGGACCACCCCCCGTGCTTTTCTCGCGGCGCGCGACGCACGGAGCCTAGTCGATGACTCGTGCGAGACAGAGGCGGCTTGCTAGCCTCCGCGTGCGAGTTGCGTACATGTGTTTCGTGGCTCGATCCAGGGGAATCAACGGGACTCCATGGCACTCATGGGGTTCAGTGGGGGAGCTTCACATGGCTGTCGATCAAGCACAGGAAGCCGAGAGCAGCGGCGAGGACGAGGCCATCACGGCGCTGACGGCGTCCGTGCGCTACTTCTCGGTCGCCCCGGGCGTCCGTCTGAACGTCCGCAGCGGCCCCGGCACCAGTTACGACATCACCCGCGTCCTCCCCGAGGGCGCCAAGGTCCCGATCTACTGCCAGACGTCCGGTACGTCGGTGGCCGGTTACTACGGCACCTCCAGGATCTGGGACAACATCAGCAATGGCGAGTTCGTGTCAGACGCCTACGTCAACACGGGCAGCGACGGCTACGTGGCCGACCGCTGCGCCTGATCCGGTCCAGGGGGCTGGTATGACACCCACAAGACGCGCTTGCGTCCTTCTCGCGGGCTCCGCAGGAGCCTTTCTCATGCTCATGGGGTCGGCCTCCGTCGCGAGCGCGGCCGCCACCGTCAACACATACTCCGTCGCCCCGGGCCTCCGTCTGAACGTCCGTAGTGGCCCGGGCACCAACTACAACATCACCCGGACCCTCCCCGAGGGAACCAAGGTCCCGATCTTCTGCCAGACGCCGGGTACGACGGTGTCCGGCTACTACGGCACGTCGAACATCTGGGACAACATCGACAACGGCGAATACGTCTCGGACGCCTACGTCAACACGGGCAGCGACGGCTACGTGGCCGACCGCTGCGCCTGACCCGGCACGCCGACCCCGACCCGGAGCCCGCGGTCCCCGGCGCCATAATCGTCCCGTGAGCGACGAACCAGGCACCCCGGACACCCCCGCGGGCTCCACCGGCGGACCCCGCCCCGAGCCCCTCCGTTTCTTCGGCACGTCCTGGGTGAACCACGACGACGGCTACACAGCCCGCCGGATCGGCGTGGCCGTCGGCTCGCTCGCCGCCGCCGTCGCCTCCTGTCTGGTCCTCCGCTTCGCCTACGAGGGCGTCCAGCTCGCCGACACCGGCGCCTTCGTGACCGTTCTGGTCGTCGCGATGTTCGCCATCTGCAGCGCCCTCGCCTTCCGTAACACCTGGGACGGCTTCGGCAAGCGCCCCGACCCCGAACGCCAGGCCTCCCTGCGCGGTCTCCTCGCCGTCGGCTTCGTCGGCTCCCTCCTCGCCTACTTCTTCCGCTCCCTGACGGAAGCCCCTGGCGAGAGACTCCACCGCGCCGAGTACGAGACCGCCCGCCAGGAACACGAACGCCGCACCACGCGTCGCACCGGCAACCCGTCGAAGAAGAAGCGGAAGCGCTGAGGCCGTCCGGTACGGCACCGCGCGCATCCGCCCGCCTGTCGGAAACCCCTGTCGACCGCCACCCCACCCCCGGGACCATGGCCGTATGAACACAAGCCAGTCGCGCACCCCGAGCCCCACCCCCTCCGACGCAACCCGCGCCCACTCCTTCAACGCCGCCGCGGCCCAGTACGCCGCGAACCGCCCCTCCTACCCGCCGGCCCTCCTCGACGCCGTCGAGGCGGAGGCCGGCCGCCCCCTCACCGGCGCCCGGGTGGTCGACGTCGGCGCGGGCACCGGCATCGCGACCGCCGTCCTGCACGCGCGCGGCGCCGACGTGGTCGCGGTGGAACCGGGCGAGGGCATGGCGGCGCAGTTCCGGGCCACGCTCCCCGCCATCCCGCTCGTCCGCGGCAACGGCAACGCCCTCCCGCTCGCCGACGACACCGCCGACTTCCTCACCTACGCCCAGGCCTGGCACTGGACCGACCCGGCCCACTCCGTGCCGGAGGCGCTCCGCGTGCTGCGTCCGGGCGGCGCGCTCGCGCTGTGGTGGAACACCGACGCCCTCGACATCGACTGGATCGCCCGTCAGACCGACCGGATGAGCCACTTCTTCGGCGTGGACGCCGCCGCCGAGAAGCGCAAGGCCGCCGACCGCACGGACCTCGCCGACCCCAGCGGCCGCCTCCGCTTCACCCGCCGCGCGGTCCGCTGGAGCCGCCGCGTCCCCCTCGACACCCACCTCGCCAACATCGGCAGCCACTCGGCGTTCCTGGTCACCGCCGAGGACCGCCGCACCGCCTTCCTCACCGAGGAGCGCGCCCACCTCCTGAAGGCCTTCCCGGACGGGATCGTCGAGGAGACGTACGACGTCCTCCTCCTCGTCGCCCTCAGCACCTGACGTGTAACTGCCCTTTTAGTCCGTGACCGCGAACTCGGCGCCGGCGGCCAGCGCCACCTCGGGGCCGAAGAGCCTGGCCGGGGTGAACGCGCCGGGCCGGCCTTCGCCCTTGGCGAGGCGCTGGGCCACCTCGGTGACGGCGCCGACCGTGAACGTCATGCCCTCGCCGGTGCGCAGCCAGCCCTCACGCACGCGCCCGGACGGCCATTCGACTCGGGCGCGGCCCCAGGACGATCGGCGCGGGCGCTCCTTGGCCGTCGTCGTCGTGATGCGGGCGAGCCGCCGAGTGGCGAGGCCGGCCAGGCCGGGCAAACGCAGCACGCCACCGATCGCCGACATAGCCGCTCGGACGGCCGGGTTGGCCGGGGCGAGAGCCGAGGCGCCGATCACCGACGGGGCGCCGCTGGCCTGCCAGGCCGCGAAGAGCTCGACGCTGCCCAGAGAAGCGGTGGTGACCACGTCGCCGTCGGGGGTGGTCAATCGCTCGGCGGAACCGCCGGTCCGGGCGCGTACCATCCGGCCCTGCCGCACCTCGCGGCCGCCGTCGAGCAACGCGTTCACTATGGTGGCGGCCAGGGCTTCGCCGAGGGCGCCGGGTTCGATCGCGACTGACGCGACGGCGTCGACGCGTACTCGCGAAGGCTTTTCCCCCACCGCCAGCAGATGCAGCAGGATGCTCTCGGTCGCGAGTACGCCGAAGCCCGCCCCGGAGACCAGCGTGCGAAAGAGGCGCCTCAGCCGCGGGCACCTTGCCGACCGACGCAGCGCCATCCCCATGCCCGCGCGCCATGCGCATGCCTCCGCGGCCTGCCCATGCCTCCGCACGTCTCCCCTTGACGGCCCCTCTACTCCGGAGCATTATTCATCACATGGTGAATTACTCGCCGGAGCCGTCCGAGGCCCCCGGCAACTCCGCCCTGCCCCCCGCCATCAAGGCCGCCGGCCTCAGTGCGGTCCGCGGCCCCCGCACCGTCCTCCGCGGTCTCGACTTCACCGTCCCCCGCGGCCAGATCACCGGCCTGCTCGGGCCCTCCGGATGCGGCAAGTCGACCCTGATGCGCGCGATCGTCGGCAGCCAGGCCAAGGTCACGGGCGAGCTGAACGTCCTCGGCCGACCCGCCGGCCACCCCTCCCTCCGAACCCGCATCGGCTATGTCACCCAAGCCCCCTCCGTCTACGACGACCTGACCATCCGCCAGAACCTCGACTACTTCGGCTCGATCCTCGACCCCACCCGCCCGGCCCCCGACCGCCACGCCGACGTCGAACGAGTCCTCGGCGAAGTCGACCTCACCAGCCACGCCGACGCCCTCGCCGGCAACCTCTCCGGCGGCCAGCGCAGCCGCGTCTCCCTCGCCGTCGCCCTGCTCGGCACCCCCGAACTCCTCGTCCTGGATGAACCTACCGTCGGCCTCGACCCCGTCCTGCGCCGCGACCTCTGGCAGTTCTTCCACTCCATCACCACCACCCGCGGCGCCACCCTCCTCATCTCCTCCCACGTCATGGACGAGGCCGAGCGCTGCCACCGTCTCCTCCTCATGCGCGAGGGAGAGATCCTCGCCGACGACACCCCCGAGGCCCTCCGCACCCGCACCGGCTCCGAAACCGTCGAGGCGGCCTTCCTCCACCTCGTCGACGAAGCGGCCGCCAACTCCCGCACGAAGGAAAGCGCACGATGACCACCCAGACGGCGACCACCACGACCGCCCCCGTCAGCGCCCTCAACCTCTCCCGCACCACCGCAACCGCGGCCCGCGTCCTGCGCCAACTCCGCCACGACCCCCGCACGATCGCGCTGCTGCTCCTCATCCCCTGCCTGATGCTGGTCCTGCTCCGTTACGTCTTCGACGGCAGTCCGAGCACCTTCGACAACATCGGCGCCTCACTGCTCGGCATCTTCCCGCTCATCACGATGTTCCTGGTGACCTCCATCGCCACCCTCCGCGAACGCACCTCCGGCACTCTCGAACGCCTCCTCGCGATGCCCCTCGGCAAAGCCGACCTCATCGCCGGCTACGCGCTCGCGTTCGGCATCCTCGCGATCATCCAGTCGGCCCTCGCCACCGGCCTGGCCGTCTGGTTCCTGGGCCTCGACGTCACCGGCTCCCCCTGGCTGCTGCTCCTGGTCGCCCTGCTCGACGCCCTGCTCGGCACAGCCCTCGGCCTCTTCGTTTCGGCCTTCGCAGCCTCGGAATTCCAGGCGGTCCAGTTCATGCCGGCGGTGATCTTCCCCCAACTCCTCCTCTGCGGCCTCTTCGCCCCCCGCTCCACCATGCACCCCGCCCTCGAAGCGCTCTCCGACGTCCTCCCCATGTCCTACGCCGTCGACGGCATGAACCAAGTCCTCCACCACACCGACATGACCGCCACCTTCGTCAGGGACGTCCTGATCGTCGCCGGCTGCGCCCTGCTGGTGCTGACCCTGGGAGCGGCCACCCTGAGGCGACGGACGGCGTAGCCAGCGCCCACGTCCGCCCAGCGGACAACCGCCCCTCGCCCCCCACCCCCGGTGCCAGACTGAACCGTATGAGTCAGAAAGTCGCAGTCCTCGGTACCGGCAAGATCGGCGAAGCCCTGCTCAGCGGAATGATCCGGGCCGGCTGGGCGCCCGCCGACCTCCTGGTCACCGCCCGCCGCCCCGAACGGGCCGAAGAACTCCGCGCCCGCCACGGAGTCACCCCGGTCACCAACCCCGAGGCCGCGAAGACCGCCGACACCCTGATCCTCACGGTCAAACCGCAGGACATGGGCGCCCTTCTCGACGAACTCACCCCGCACATCCCCGCCGACCGTCTCGTCATCAGCGGGGCGGCGGGCATCCCCACCTCCTTCGTCGAGGAGCGCCTCGCCAGCGGCACCCCGGTCGTCCGTGTCATGACGAACACCCCCGCCCTCGTCGACGAGGCGATGTCCGTCATCTCCGCCGGCAGCCACGCCACCGGCGCCCACCTCGCCACCGCCGAGGAGATCTTCGGCGCCGTCGGCAAGACCCTCCAGGTCCCCGAGTCCCAGCAGGACGCCTGCACCGCCCTCTCCGGCTCGGGCCCGGCGTACTTCTTCTACCTGGTCGAGGCCATGACCGACGCCGGCATCCTGCTCGGCCTGCCACGGGACAAGGCCCACGACCTCATCGTCCAGTCCGCGATCGGCGCCGCCGTGATGCTGCGCGACAGCGGCGAACACCCCGTCAGGCTCCGCGAGAACGTCACCTCGCCCGCCGGCACCACCATCAACGCCATCCGCGAACTGGAGAACCACGGCGTACGGGCCGCCCTCATCGCCGCCCTCGAAGCCGCCCGCGACCGCAGCCGCGAACTCGCCTCCGGCAAGAAGGACTAAGAAGGACTAAGGAGTATCGAGAAGGACTGACGACTGACCGCCCCCCGGGGGGCGGTCAGCCCCGATGCCTCCCGCGCGCCTACCGCGCCGCGTTCAACGCGGGCTCGGCCGCGCCGGCCCCCGAGAAAGCGCCGGGCGGCAACAGCCCGATCGCCCGATAGGCGGTATCGACAATCGGCCGGGCGATTGCCCGAGCCTTCTCCGCCCCATGCCGCAGCACCTCCTCCACATAACCCGGATCGGCACACAACTCCTTGTGCCTGGCCCGCACGGTACTGAGCACGTCCAGCACCGCCTCCGCGGTGGCCTGCTTCAGAGCGCCGTACGAATCGTGAACGGTTGCCAGTGACTCAGGGTTCCCGCCCGTGCACGCAGCGAGAATCTCCAGCAGATTCGCGACCCCCGGCTGCTCCTCCCGGTCGTAGACGACCTCCCGTCCACTGTCCGTCACGGCCCGCATGATCTTCTTCCGGATCACGTCCGGTTCGTCGAGCAGATAGACGATGCCCGCCCCGGTGTCGTCGCTCTTCCCCATCTTCGACGTCGGATCCTGCAGGTTCATCACCCGAGCGGCCACCTTCGGCACGGTCGCCTTCGGCACCACGAACGTATGCCCGTACCGCTGGTTGAACCGCACCGCCAGATCCCGCGTCAACTCCACGTGCTGCGCCTGATCGTCCCCGACCGGCACCTCGTCCGCTCCGTACGCCAGGATGTCCGCCGCCATGAGCGCCGGGTACGTCAGCAAGGACAGCCGCACGCTCCGCCCGCGCGCGCCCTCGTTCGCGACCTTCTCCTTGTACTGGATCATGCGCCGCATCTCCCCGTCGGTCGCCACGCACTCCATGAGGTACGACAGCCGGGTGTGCTCGTCGACATGACTCTGTACGAACACGATGCACAACTCCGGATCCAGCCCAGCCGCCAGCAGCAGGGTCGCCGCCTGCCGGGTGAGCCGACGCAGCCGGGCCGGATCGTGGTCCACGGTCATTCCGTGCAGATCGACGATGCAGAACAAGGAGTCCGCCTGGTGCTGATCCACGGCGGCCCACTGCCGCATGGCCCCCAGGTAGTTCCCCAGCGTCAGGTGCCCGGTCGGCTTGATCCCACTGAAGATCCGTGTCATTCCCTCTCCACCTCCTGGTCGGAGCCGCCGTCCCGAGCGGCCGGCCCTCAGAGGTTCTGGAGGGAGATACGCGAACGGCCGCCGAGGCGGCGGCCGTTGATTGCGTACGTGAGCGCGGCCGCCGTCAGGCGGCCCACCACTGCTGGGTACACGTACGCGTAGTCATGCCGTCCACCATACGCCCCCGGGACGCCGTCCCGCCGCGAGTTGACACGCCCCAACCGGATACGTAGTGTTCTCCGAGTTGTCCGACGTGAGCGCCGACTCCGGTCGGTCCCCGGGCAGCCATTCCGCAAGTACCTAGCAGCAATCGGCGATACGTCGTTGTATTGCATCGGCATGCGTATTTGCGAAATGAAGGAATCCACGTTCGAAAGGACGCGGCCCCCCGATTAGCTCGGAGGCCGGGAATCCGCTAAAGTCTCACCCGTCGGAACGGCTCAACAGCTGTGACGGCAACCCCCTCTGACGGGGAATCAGCGCCGAAAGGATCTGATAGAGTCGGAAGCGCCGGAAAGGGAAACGCGAAAGCGGGAACCTGGAAAGCGCCGAGGAAATCGGATCGGAAAACGGTCTGATAGAGTCGGAAACGCAAGACCGAAGGGAAGCCCGGAGGAAAGCCCGAGAGGGTGAGTACAAA